>VGIR01000061.1 GCA_016867815.1 candidate division WOR-3 bacterium
GAGCAGGGTCGAGACGATACGGAGTGTCGTGGTCTTGCCTGATCCGTTCGGCCCGATAAGGCCGAACACCTCACCCGGCTTGATGTCGAACGAGATGCCCGCGAGCGCCCTCAGACCCCCGTAGTTGCGGGTCAGGTCTTTGACGCTGCAGGCGAATTCCACAGGCCGTATTATAGACAGATTCCCGCGCTAGGGAAGCACAATCGGTGGCCAGTGAACGCCGCCGGAGGAACCACAAACCGCAGATGCACGCCGATGAACGCAGATTCCCGGCGCGGGACATGGCCGGAAGACGGGAACTGTACCGCAGCGAATTCGATGAGCTGCTCCGGGGGACTGTCCCCGTTTTCGCACTGCTGAAATCGAATCCTGTCCCAAGCCTCGCTCCTTGAAGCTGTCTCAGTTTTTCCTCAAGCCCATCCGCAGGCCATCCACAGAGTCCGCAGATCAGACAGACGGCGCGTATCCCGGATTAGTGCAAACCAGAGATCAGAGACCAGAATGCGGAATGGCAGCCGAGTAACCACGGATGCACTGTCGGACAGGGGCCGCTGAGGCCAGCGCAGATGAACACGGATAATCCCGACCAGACTGCGCAGTCCTCTACTCCCGACTCACTAATGGCCGGTAGGTAATCGCTACTCGCCCCGCACCTCCGCAAGTCGCCCTGCAGGCGACACCGCAAATCGCTGTCCAGATTACCCTGCAGGTTATCCTGCGAGTTGCGCCGAGAGTCGCCCTGAGAGTGCCGCCGCAGGTAGCGTCGGAAATCGCAGCCAGGGTAGCACCGGACGTGGCGTTCTGAATAGCCCTCATAATCGCCCTGCAGACGGCAGTCCAAATCACCCGGATTGTCACTCAGCCAATCTCCCCGAGAACGCCCTTGGGAACCACAGCGCAGACCGCCTCCCGAGCCGTCCCCGGAGCGACCCCCTATGCGACCCTCAGAGCAACCTGAACCTCTTCCAGCTCCGCCTCTTATCCCCCATTCGCGCCATTGACCCGCACTATACAGACCTGTATAATGCGGACAAAGGCAGCACACGTATGAAACGGTCAAAAGAGACGTTCAAAGTCACGAGCAAGATGGGTGCGAGGTTGCGTGAGTTACGGCTGCGCGAAGGCATGACCCAACAGGAACTGGCCGTGCTGATGGGGAGACAAGGCAAGGGCAATGCCTTTCTCATCAGCCGCTTCGAGAACGGCCACGTTCCCTACCCGTCGTTCGGCTTTGTGGCTGACTATCTGCGGGCATGCCGGGCCTCGTTCTCCGACCTCGCAGACCTGCTGAATGCCTACACCCTGCAGCCTACGGTGATAGAACAGCGCGGATACAAGCGGGTACGGAGCCTGACCAGGAAGCTGTCGTGGCGCACGGCAAAGGCGGTCGAGAACTACGACCACGCCGTCACGAAGGCAAGGCGAAGACCTGAGTCGGTACGCTCGCGCGTCGCTCACGCCAGAGCCTACGCTCGGGCGCAGGAAGCGCAGCGGCAACTCAATCGGCTGGTTGAAGCTGAGATCTCCGCCGCGCATTTGCGGTCCCTATCGCCTGAGGCCGCCTACCTGCGGGTCTACGCGAGGAAGCTGTATCGGCTGCTGAGTCGCAACAAGGACGAGCACAAGCTCAAACCCAAGCTGGAGGAACTCGAAAGCTGGGCGACAGAAGCAGGAATCGGTTCGTCTCCCTTGCGGGCCGCAGTGCGCGAGCGCGTCACGGCGCTGGCAGACGAAAGAACAACCCGGACCTAGCCGGAGCTCCCCGCACAGCCCGCAACGTCTGACGGATGCAAAGGGGCGGGCTTGCGCCCGCACCTTCCGACTTCGTTCTGGTTCGGGTCTCTACCTCAACCTCGACCTCACCTATCTCGCCACCACCGCCTTCTTCACCGACCGGAATCCCGGCGTGTCGAGACGGATGAAGTAGACGCCGCGGGGGACCGAGATTCCGTTCTTGTCTCGGCAATTCCAGAGCACGCGATGCTCGCCGGCTGGCTGCTGCTCGGCGACAAGCCGCCTGACCTCCCGGCCCATCAGGTCGTAGGATGAGAGGTCGACTCGACAGGGCGAGACAAGTGAATACCGGATGTCGAAACGACCCGGCTTCATCTGAACCTGTAGCCCCGAAGGAAGCGGTCCCGACGGCTTGGATTCTGCGACCCCGTAGCCGGTATCGCGCAGGACGTAGATGTTATTGGTATCCACGCCGACGACGAATATGCGCTGGCGGATCGGGTCGAGTTGAATATCCTGAATGGGCCAACTGCTAGGCAACACCCGAGTCCCTATGAACGAGTCGGCCTTGCAGTCGAGAACTCTGATGTAGCTGGAATCCTCTCCCGTCCCCAGGACGAAATAGAGGCGGTTGCTCCATGGCACCCAGCGCATGAGCCACGTACCCCCTCCGTGTTGATCGTACTCGATCTTCCTCAGAACCGAGTCAGTGGCGCAGTCTACCACCCATAGCGTGTCCGGTCCGTAATCGGGGTCGATGTCGGCGAGATAAACCTTGTGGTCCCGCTCGTCGACGGCTACCGAGGAACGTAGCCCTCGCCAGATTCGCACGGGCAGCACACCGACCATTGTGTCGCGCTCCGTATCAACAATACCCACATTCGCAGGTCCAGGCTCCCCCTGGAAAGGCGCCAAGTAGGCCTTGTGGCAGGTGTTCTCGAACAGAAGAGCGTCGGGCTGCATCGCGCTCACGCCCCTTACGTCAATCACCTTCAGGACCGAGTCGGCGATGTAGTCGTAGACATAGAGCTTCTTGTCGCCCCCCTGCCCAACGTAGAGCTTTTGGCCGGCCGAGTCCCAGGACGCGTTCGTGCTTAGTCCGCCGAGCGTCACCCGGCTCACGACCGAGTCGGTGGCGCCGTCAAACGCATAAAGGGTCTCCACCGCCGCCTTGTACAGACAGTCCACGTCGCTCAAGTAGACCTGCGAGGGCATGTTGAAGCAGACGTGCAGCCAGCGAATGATCGTGTCGGCTGCGGCGTCGATGACCAAAGTGCTACTCATCACGCCCCGATTGAGGACATAGAGCTTCTGCCGGCGCCAGTTCCAGGCGTAGTCGGCTCCGCTGTACATATTGGCTGAAAGTGAGTCCATCACTTGATACGTTGAACAATCAACGACATAGTAGCGGTCGGGGTCGCTGGCGACGTAGAGCTTGTTGAGTTCCGGAAGGTAAACTGCCGTTCTCAAGATTGAGCCGTAGGGAGCAGGATCGGGATAATGAGGAAGCCTAATGACGGTATCCACTCGCACTTGCGCGAAGAGCGCCAGAGGAACGAGCAGGAGTAGTGTTTTCTTCACAGCATTCCTATCTCGGAGGGGCGGGACTCCCGCCCCTCCGAATATCGGGTCTATCTAACCACTGCCTTGAGCCTAGCCTGCTCCGCGCCTATTTCAAGCAGCACGAAGTAGGCCCCGGCGGCGAGCTTTCGACCTCCGCGGTCCTGATTCCAGCCCAGCCGGTGAGTGCCGGGCTGCTGGCTACCATTCCATCTCACTTGGTGCATGTCAATCTCCCTTTCTAACTGCTCTCTGCTGCCTACTAACTCCTCCTCGTCTTGCCATCCCGTGCTTGATTGCTACTGCATCCCGGCTACAATCTTCTGGGCAGCACAGAGTCCAACTCTGAGCCTGTTCTTCCTGGCCGGGATTGCAGGTGCTGCCCTTTTTCTTCATCCTATCTCTCGCTCTCAGAGCTTCGGTTTGTCTGATTGCCGCTCAGACTTGTGGTTCGGGTGGCGCGGCACGCGGCCTGCGGCAGGAGCATCAAGACGGACAAAGTGCCCGCCAAACATCGTCGGCGACGACCTGCCACCAAGTCCGGTGTCGATGGCTGCGCTCTTGAGCAGACGCTGCCAGTGAGTCTCTCGCACGCGCACTCCTGCGGACTCAGGCGGGTGCGACGCCAGCCATTCTTGCCTCATCCCGGCGGCCCATCCTACGTCGGTCGCGGCCAGTTGCGCAAATGGAGAAAACAGGGACACTTCCCATTTTCTTGTTCTGAAGCGTGTCAAGGGCACCGGGCAAACGTCCGCGACTGCTGACGGACTACCGCTCGCGGATACCAGTCACCGGGTCACCGATGATTGATCGCGCCCGCTCTAGAACTAGAATCTCATCCGTTGACCAAGTCAGCCGATAACGGTCTCGCTGAGCGCTCCGCCGGCGCCGCCGAGCCCCTGCCGGTGCTCCGCGACCGCCGACATTACCTTGCCCTGGCCAGCCGGGTCAGGAAGCCCGTCGACGTCTGCCTGGCGGCCCGGATCCTCTTCGCCGTCCGGTACGGCTCGGCCGAGGACCGCGAGTTGGTCGCCAGCGAGGACTGGCTCCCGACAATCGGTTTCCTGGCCGCCCGCTACGGTCAGATGATCACCCGAGACGAACTTCTGGAAATCATCTCCGACGAGCTGCTAACGTCCGAGTAGTGGCAGGTGCTTCTTTGCGGGTCGGGGGAATTCGAGGGACAGTAAGTGATCATTGACACGGCGAGGGTCGTTCATCGTTGGTTCGTACATCGTTTGTTGGCCGCAGTGGCCCCTGTCGGACAGTGCGTCGCCGGGAGAACGATAGACGTTGTACGAGTCGGCCGAGCCAACGTTCGCGAAGCCGTTTGGAGCGGTAAGCCGTGAGCCGTAAGCCGAGGGCGGACTGCCAGTCACCCGATTCGATGCCGGCCCAAGGCGCGGCATGACAAGATGATCTGTCTGGTCGAAACGATGCTGAAGCTGCACGGACGGACGGCGGCCGGGTTGCGCTTGAGCTTGCGCCCTGCCCTGCGTGCGGCTTGAGACTTGTGGCTTGCGGCTAGCTGCGCTTGTCCTGCCGGCCCCTGCGGAAGAACTCTTCCCACTCCGCGACCTCGGCCGCGGACATCGGTGTGTCCTTCTGTGCGGGCCGATTGGGGCCGAGTTTGGGAATTGTGGGCCCGAGCCTGGCCGCGAACTCGGCGGAAGGGATGTTCTTCGCTCCAAAGTCGCGGGCAAAGAGGACGATGGAATTGTCGGACGTGACCACGGTCCACGACTTCGGGCTCTTCTCCAGCGACAGCATCGTCTTTATCTTCGCGTCCGCGGTCTGCGGCGCGCGGGAGAAGACGACTTCGATGCCGCCCGGCGGCCGCGTCTGCTGCACACCGGCGCCGCGGCCGTCGAAGACGACCGTGACCCGCACGCCTCGCCCTGAACGGTAGACCGCGAGCTTCGCGACCAGTGCGTCTCTCGCCCGTTCGAGGTCGGTTCCGACCAGCCGGGCCAGTTCCGGCATCGCGTGAATCAGATTGTACCCATCAATCACGACGCGGGGACTCATGGCCGCGTCGTGAAGAGAGAAGGGTGAAGAGTGAAGAGAGAAGACCGAGGCAGCTTGTCCATGTGCCTCCGTGACCCTCTTTCACTCTTAACCATTCTCCCTTCTCTCTTTCCTCAAGCCGCCGGCTGTTTGACCTTTCTCACGATTGTCGTCAGGACGGCGATGAGTTCATTGCACTCGGCCAGGATGTCCGTCAGCCGGGACCCCGCAACGGTGTCGGTCGCTGCGAGCAAACGCAGCCAGTAGTGTGCCTCGCGTGCTTCCTTCAGCGCGATGCCGCACTTGCAGGCGGAATCGGCCCGGCTGTGACTGGCCTGGGCCTCCTCGTAGTTGGCGCCGATCGACGTACCAGCCCGCAGGAATTGCCGGGCAATCACGCGGGATGCGAGGTCCACAGGCTTCAGGGCGCGGCAGAGCTTCGTCACGCGCACCGCAAACTCAAACGTCCTCTCCCTCAGGTCCCGCCTCGCGTCCGTTCCACCCTTCTCCAATCTACCTTCTCTCTTCTCTATTTTCCTACGCGGAGGGCAGGATGAGGATAGGACAGGGCAAGCCGGCGAGGAATTCTTCGGGCAGCCGGAAGTTTGAGGCGGCCAGACTCGCGGCGCTCAGCACGATGAGGTCGCTGCCGGTGTTGTGGGCAAACGCATGGATGTCGTCAACCCCGCCCTCGCGGGCCATCACCGATGACTTGATGCCGGCGGTTTTGAACTCTTCTTCCAGCCGATACAGGTCGTGCCAGCATTTGCGCTCGCGGTCCTCACGCACCACCCGCCCGCGGGTCCGGCCTTCGGTGCGGACGGTCGGGTCGCAGCCAATGGCAAACAGCGCGCTCAGGAGAACCATGCTTTCGCCGCTGCGGGCGATGTCCATCACCAGGTGTTTCTCTTCCTGTGATTCGCTGACGATGTACAGTATCTTCTTGAACATTCCTCAAGACTCCGTCTAGGGGGCCAACTTCACCTGCAGAAGCAGCGCCGCCGTGGCTACTGCCAGCGACGCCCCCATGATAATCGCGCCGTACTTGAGCCACTGCCAGAAGCCGACCGACTTGCCTGCCGCCTTCTCATAGACGCCGACCGCAACCAGGTTGGCGGTCGAGCCGATTGCCGTCAGGTTCCCGCCGAAACAACCGCCGAACAGGAGCGCCCACCAGAGTACCGAGGCGTGCGGCAAACCGCTGCGAACCAGGTCTTTGACCACCGGGACCAGCGCCGCCACCACCGGCAGGTTGTCGGCGAATCCCGACGACAGCCCGCTGAGCCAGAGCACGAGTACCGCCGCCGCGCCGGTCACAGCCGAGGGCGCGGCCCCTGCCCCGGCCAGTTGCTGTGCAAGACCCAGGATGACGTGTCCCGTCTTGGCAGCCACACCAGTGTACTCCAGGCAGGCGGCGTTGGCAAAAAGGCACATCAGGAAGACCAGCGTCCACCAGTCAATCCCCCGCTCGATCAGGAGCCTGCCCTTGTCTTGCTCGGAGAAGACGATGAAGCCGACAACCATCAGGGCAATCGCCACCAGTACGGTTCCTTCGTGAAGGTGCAGCATGATCTCGAGCCGGCGGTGGAGCGCGATGAGCACGACGGTGATGAAGAAGGTGATGATGCCGGTGCGCAGGCGCGCGAAGTCCATGTTCTCGGTCGACCGCTCGAGGACGCGCAGGTCGAGGTCGTAGCGCTTGCCGAAGAACTGCTTGCGGTACAGGAGCAGGCAGATGCCGGCCGTGATGACCGCTGCTATCGCCGACACCGGCGTGGCCCAGCGCAGGAAATCCTCGAAGCTCAGGCCGCCGGCAAACGCAATGTACACGCCGATGGGGTTACCGACGAGGGTGATGGCGCTGCCGACATTGGTGGCAAAAACCAGGCTCAGCAGGTACGGAATCAGCGGCGTCTTCGTGCGCTTCGCCACCTCTTGTGCCAGCCCAAACGTAACCAGAATCGCCGACACCTCGTCGGCAAGTCCGCCCAGCAGAACCGAGAACGCCATCAACGTCAGCAGCAGCAGCCAGGGCACCCCGCGCACGCGCTCAATCGCCTTGGCCACGACGAAACGAAACACCCCGATGTTCTGCAGCCAGCGCACGACCACCATCATCGACATGATGAAGAGAATCGTCGGCATGGACATGAACCTGACGGTCGTCTCCAGGTCCATTACCCCGGCAATCAGCAGCGTTCCGAGGCTCACGGCGGCGATGGCTACGTGGTAGCGCCAGAAGAGCAGCGAGCCAATCACCATCGCCAGAAAGAGCGTAATCGTCAGTTCCTGATTGAACAGCCAGTGTGGTTCATTGAACTTGGCGTATTCGGGAGCGGCGTAGATGCCGTCAGCGGGCAGCCGGATGCGCGGCAGCAGCAGATGCGCGGTTGTGTAGATCAGGGCCACGGCACAGATGAAGAACACCAGCCGCCGGTTGCGCATGAACAGGCTCTCGTGCGGAGGATGGACGATAGCCTGTGTCGCGTGCCGCGCATCCTTCGCCTTGAGAGCGGCCTCGCGGACCTCCGGCTGATTGAGCGAGCGGGCGATTTCGGCCAGCACCGGCAGGTACTCGTCCCGCTGGCCGGACGGCGCAACGATGACTACGAGCAGCTTCACCGGCTCGTGGTCGATCGCCTCCCAGTCGAGGGCGGTTCCGAGCCGGACAACCGCCACCGAAACCTGGGTGGCGTCGGCCAGCATGGCGTGCGGCAGGGCAACGCCATGCCCCACCCCGGTCGAGCCCTGTGTCTCGCGCCGCACCAGTTCACGGACCAGCTCAGCCCGGTCCTGAATGACGCCCTTCTCCGCCAGTCGGGCCGCAACCAGCCCAAACACCTCGGCTTGGCTAGACGCTCTGGGTACGTCGCAGGCCAGGTCGGAGCGTACGAACTGGCTAAGCTTGACCATCGGGGCTTGCGGCGGAACAGCGCCTCTGCATTGGGGTAGAATCATACCACCGAGTCTGCGCCAGTCAACCGAACAGTAGGTTCCAGAGCCGACATTGAGCCACGAAAGCACGAAGGTCACGAAACTGGTGAGTGCGAAGGAACGATGCTCCGTTTCATCCTGTTTCGTGTCTTCGTGGCTTTCAATATCGGGTTTGGGGTAGGTCTGCCCCATTTGACAATCGCCCGGCCATCGCGGTAGTCTGTGTGGATGAGAATCGTGAGTTACGATGAGCTCCGAGACCCGCGCGACTTCTTAGAGTTGATGGAAGCCTGCTTCGGCGAGATCTCGGTGCCCGAGCATCCCGACCTGCTCCAGCGCCACGACGAACGCCGCAAGCACGAGTTCGGCTTCGGTGTGTACCGCGGTAAGACACTCGCGTCGTTCATCGGCGTCGCTGAACTCAAGGTCCGCACCCGCTCCGGCAAGACCGAGTCTGCGCTCGGCATCCACCACGTCGCGACCCACCCGGCCTTTGCCCGCCAGGGCCTCTGCCGCCGCCTCTTCGACTTCGTCCACGACCGCTACTGCAAAGAAGGGCGCCGGTTCTCCTTCCTCTACACCAGCCGCTCTCTCGTGGCCCGTTCTCTCTACTGCGAACTCGGATACAAAGAGATACTCATGTCCGGCACGCGTGCTCCCCGTGCCCTGCTCATCCTCCCGCCGACGCGCAAGCGCCCCGAGCGCAATCGCACCCGCATCGCCGACCTGGCAGTCGCCGAGAGGCTCTTTGCCGAAGCCACGGCCGGCGAGTACGGCTTCGTGGTAAGGCCGCACGGCTGGGTTCTCTCCCGCCTCAAGCAGTGGAAGATGAAGACCGACTACGTATTCATCGACCGCGACGGCTACGCCTTCACCAATCCGGACCGGTTCGGGCGATACATCGAGGAATTCATCTGCCGTAACCGAACCGCATACGTCCGCCTGCTCAACCGCATCATCGCCGCGACGCGTGGTGGCTTGGTCCACTACTACGTCCGTGACCCGATTCTCGGGGCAATCTACAAGGAGCGTGGCGCGCGCTTCCGGTACGAGACGTACGCGAGCCTGATGGTCAAACCGCTGACCCGCGCCTCATTCCCGTCGGTCTTCGGCCCCCGCCTCTTCCAGTCTCCGGTAGACCAGTTCTAGCCTCACGGACCGCGACGCAAGCCGCGGTCCAAATCGCGCTCGGAACCACGTTCCAGACCGCGGTCGAAGCCGCGCTGCGAGTCCCCTCGCGGGTCACTTTCCATGCCGCAGCGAGAATCGCCTCGCCAATCACGAGGCGAGAGGCTTTCGGAATCGGCTTTCGAGTCTCCGCCGGAATCACGGGCAGAACCGCAGCAGCTGTCGCCCCGAAAACCAGCCCCAAAACCGCAGCGCAGTTGGCCCTGAATGTCGCCTTCCGAACCACCTCCCGAACCGTTCCCGGAACGGTTCCCAAGGCGACACCCGCCCCGACCACTTAGGCGACAAATCTCACGTCTAACGAACTAATTGTCAGTTACTTAGAGGATTCGACCTGGTCCCAACTGCGCAGAAAAACGCCCGTGGGCCATCCTGCGGGATCCTGCGCGGAAAATGGGACCTGTACCGCGCACCTGGCGCTCGGTGGGGCTGCCCACGTTTTCTCCTACTGCCGGCGCCGATTCCAGCCTAACGCGCTATGACAACCTTCCGCGTCTTCCCTAGCCCCTCGCCCCTAGTCCCTAGCCCCTCTCTGATGAAGTACACCCCCGGCGCCAGCGCCCGCACGTCATTCGCGCCGAACCGAAGGCAGATTGCTGTCCGTGGCGTCGGCACCAAGCAGGCAGCTTGGGGAACTAGATAACGACAGCGAGCAGCCGGTGCGCGAGCCTATGTCCGCAGACTACTTGACGGTGTGAAACGAAGTCATCGAGGGGAATTCCATGACCAAGCTGTGCCAGAACGAAAGCACCGTGGCGATCTTCACATCGAAGCGCAGCGGTGCATCGAGCTTCAGAAGAGAGTAGACCACAAGCTCTGGATTATCTATGACCCCAGCCCACGGCTGGCCGCTTCGAAGTGATGCCACGACTTGGGCTGCCTTCTCTTTGTTGGCCTGGATGAGGGGACTCCTCTCTCCAAGCGCACGGTCCAAGCCAGTGAACTCTACGTGCAGGTAAGGCAGCAGCGGGAACAACTGCTGATACGCTCGAAGTATGTACGCAGACAGACGGCGACATTCTGATGATGAGAGACTGAGGTTGTCGCGCACCAAACCGATGACCTGATCTACTACAGCCCCGGCCTGCCCACTGAACAGCCTGTTAGTCCCGGGCTTGGAACCCGTCAGGTACATGGCTCTGTACAGCGCGACGAACGCGGTACGCAATGCATGCTTCTCTATGTCAGGCTTGTTCCAAGAACGTCGTCGACATTCTGACAGATACCTCCAAACGGTATGCGAATAGAGAGCCCAGTCTTGCGCAAAACCGTACCTCAGGTCAAAGATGTCTGCGGCGACATTTGACACAAGCTCAGCGAATGTCTCAGCGTCCGGTTGCACTCCGAGTTGGCGCAACGTACGCATGATGGATTCATCCGACAGAAAGCTGGGCCTAGTGTTGTTGACCACGTGCCCAATCTCGTGAAAGAGCCCCCACCACCTGACCGGATCGGCCATGTCCTCGTAGGCGATGTTTAGAATCTCACTCGTGTGCTGAAAGTACTCAACCTTTCCCACAGTCACGAAGCCACGCCAAGTCATCCCCATGTTGCGGAGCAGCCGGGCAGGTAGGTACTCTATCGCCTGAAGGAGTCGCTGGACACCGCTGCGATATGACGACAGGCCTCGTCTCGCCTCCTCAATGCCGACATGGGCACCGTACGCTCGCTGCCCTCCACCCCATAGGAATGCCTCCAACATGTCCGGAAGCACGAGGGCGTCGTCCTCCGAGCGCGCATTCGCGACGCTCTTTAGCAGTGGCACAAACGCCCGCATGTCGGCAAAAGAGTCCCTTGTGAGCTCATCCTGGATGAGGCTGTTGTAGTCATAGATCGCGCGCAGCACTCTGTGGCCATACGGCTCCAGCGTGGTCACCATTCTGCGCGCTGCCTGCTGCGAAACGGTCGTGAAGGCCCGTGCGGGAGACTGCTTATGCTTCTCTCGACGTGGGGCAGCATGGTGATCAGTATTGGGCCATGTGACTGTCACCGTCGTGTCGAATATGGCGTCAGAAGACTGGCGACGGAACCGAACCAGAGACCGCAGGAACGCTCCCCAGGTACCCGCGGTGACCTCAAAGTGCAGGTCGTTTCTTCCTGCGACACTGCGCACGACGGTAGCGAACATGGCATTTGCGCGCTCGCGGACTTCGGGAGCTCGTTCAGGTTTGCAGTAGACGTCCACCATTGGAAACGCCCTGTCGGTGCCGATTCTGGAGCGAGAACAGACTGCGGGGAAACTCTCCGGCGCCTCTCCGAGGTGGACGCCGAAAATGGAGAGAGACTTGTGGTGGAGCAGCTGAGACGTACCTCCGGGGAGTTGCACAGGCAAGGAATTGAGCCACATTATGTCTTGGCCCAGAGCAGCGAATTCCGCGCTTGGTGGCGAGATTATCACCGCACACTCCGGCCAACCACATGTGCCAAGGACGTCCATCTTCCTCGTGCCCGGGAGAACGCCAGCAAGAGCTGATTCGAGTGCGTGGCCAGACCGCATAAGCAGTTGAGGTCTCAACTTCAGGAACACCAACGCAAGGGTGGCACCCATCTTGAGCGGTTTCCGTGTTCGACTGCTGCCATCGGCAATCCACCTAAAGCAAGGTATCTCGAGGCTACTTGTGATTCCTCTGATTGCTCCCATACGAGCAAGCGTCGGTGTGGTCAGATCCGCAGATTCAAAGAGCACCGCCAGGTCATACTGACCTAGCACGAAGTAGACCCACGGCCTCTTGCCTAGTTCACGGTGCAGAGCATTGCGCACAGCTTGCCCCACCTGCCACTCCATACCGTGAATGGTTTCGAGCAGCACCAGCCGGAAGCAGCGTCGGTCAATCACTGGGCCCGTCATGAACCCACGCCCCAGTCAAGAACGTCAGAACCATCGTAGGCAATGAGACCTCTGTCGAAGTAGTCTGCCTCGATCCGCTCCCGCCACCGTTCGACGAATGAGGATCGAGACGCAGCTGCGTTGAAGATGCTTGTCACAGAACCAACACTCCACACAAAAGACTCCTCTCCACGCAGCGCGGCAAGAAGCTTGCTGTCCCGGGCCTGATCGGAGGAAAAAATCGCCAAGACAGGTAGCCGCCTGCGGACTCGATCTATCAGCGGTTTGTTCAACTCCTCCACCTCGCTGCCTCTAAAACCAACCAAGATGATGCAGGTCCTGTCAGAGCAATTGGCGATGTGCGAACACGCAGCCGTGATCTCCGGCCCGAATGTATCTCTCACACTGCCTTCGTAGTTCGTATCCAGGTGGTGAACATACTCGCCACAGTCTCCCGCAATGCATTCGGCTCGAGGTGATTGTCCTCCCCGACGCTCGATATAGTGTCGGTGACTGAATCTCCCGAATGTCACGAAACCCTCGTCAGCTCTACCTACGATGAAACGTGGCAACCGGAACAAGCAGTGGCACTTCCTGAAGCTGACATGGCTCAGCGAGCCATGTACCTTCCAGATCTTCGGCACCCGAGCGCGACTCTCTATGGCGTAGTATCCATCCGAGCGGTCCGCGAGCCCCAAATCGGCTTGTGGGTTTAGCACTCCACGAGCTGGAAACCGACCATCCATCATGAGCGAATCGAGCCAGAGGTCATAGTTTGTGGTGATAACGGCATCGATGGCATCATTGCGCGCCAGTTCGACAATGTAGAAATACGTCTTAACGGGTTGACCGTTGGCGGAAACGAACCTTGCGTGTTCGTGGAACTTCCAGCGAATGCGATCCTGCCCCGATGGGCTCTCCTGTTCGGCCTCCAACCTCGCCAAACCTGCGGCGTCCTTCTTAGCAGCCAGCCCCTCCTTCATCAAACGAACTACGGTGGAGAATCGCCGTATCGAACGCATCGGCTGAAGTTCATTGCCGACAACGAATGTGATACGCACTCCGACCTCGGAGCAGGCGTGGTCGAATATCTCCGCCGTCTGTGACGCGAAGAACTCAGTTGTCAGTTCGGGCAAGGCTCGCGCTCGCCGCCAGCAGCTTGTGCTAGGCTAGCGCTCGCCGCAGATGTACGCGAAATCTCTTCAGTGCTAGCTGGTCTTCCCGATCGTCCTGCGCGACGCGGTCATGTCCTTCAAGACCAGCGGGGTCACGGTGGTCGCGACGGGGATGATCCAGCAACCCCCAGGGCTGATGCCGACGGGCCCTCAACTCACTTCTCTCCACGAGCTTCATCAGTTTACCTCCCTGTAACTACACACGCGGTCATCTTGCGGACGCAAGCTAAGTAGCTGATTGTCAGGGGTTTTCGCTGGCGCCGACTCCACATCTATGGGTCAATATAGCAGCCCCCTGCCGGCATGTCAAGCACGGATTTCACCTTCCCCGTTACTGGTGCCGCGAAGCACCATCCGAGGTCGTCGAGGGGAAATGAGGGAAATGAAGGGAAATGAGGGACACTTCCCATTTACACGCCTAAGATTCTGGCGCATGAGGCTGCCGCCGGACACTGGGTCGGTATGTTCTGCCACGTCGCATTGTGCCTCCGAATTCAACCCAAGTCAAGAGGACGACGGCGGCGAAGAGAGGCTATCTGGCGGTATTCTCTTCAGGCAAGCAGATGCCCCATCGGAATCGCCCAAAGCCGTTCGTCCAGTTTGACGGCCTCGTTGCCGTTGTAGGCCAGTACTGCTGCACGGCAGTCCGGAGTCCGGTCGAGGAACGCCCTCAGGCCTGACAGATCTTTCTCGTTCCACCTCGTAGCCGCCTTGACCTCAATCGCGACGACTTCGCGGTTGTGTTCGACAACGAGGTCAACCTCGTGCCGGCCGTGTTCGTGCCAGTAGCTCAGTTGAGCGTCGGGCAGGTGGACCTCAAGCAGCGCGGCCACATTCTGGGCCACATAGGCCTCAAACAGCGCTCCACGCAACAGGTCATCACGGCCCGGGTCCAACGCCGTTGCGCCGGCCAGGTGCGCGGCCAGTCCGCTGTCGGTGAAATGCAGCTTCGGTGACTTCACAAGACGGGAACTGCGGTTCCGGCGGAAGGCCGGCAAGCGCCGGACAAGGAACGACGCCTCCAGCAGACCCAGGTACCGTGATACGGTAGCGGCATTGAGCCGGGCGTCGCGGCCGAGAGAACTCATCACCAGCATCTGTCCGGTCCGCAGAGCAGCCAGTTGCGCCAGATTGCGGAAGGCCACCAGGTCCCCAACCTGCGACAATTGCCGCACGTCGCGCTCGACGTAGGTCTGCACGTAGCCGCGGAACCACTCGGCAACCTCTCCGGCCGGGCTCAAGGCTGCGGGTGGCAGGCCGCCGGTCAGGACTTCACCATCGGTGACGGACCGGGCCCGGCCGTGGGGCGCTTCCGGTGAAGCCAGGAAGTCCGCAAGAAACGGCCGGTCGCCAGTCTCCCCGCGGATCTCCCGCTGGGTCATCGGGTGCAGGGTGAAGTACGCAGCGCGGCCGGCCAGGGTCTCGGAAACGTGTCCAAGCAACGCCAGGTTGGCCGACCCGGACAGAATGAACCGGCCGGGCCGCCGGTGCTCGTCAACGTTCTTCTTGAGCGCCACAAGGAGTTCCGGGCAACGCTGCACCTCATCCAAGATGGCCGGCTCGGCCAGGAGCGACTCAGGATTCGAGCGGGCCGCGGCCAGCGTGGCGAAGTCGTCCAGCGTGCGGTAGGCGTAGCCGCGAATCAGGACCGCCTCGTTCTGAAGCAACGTACTCTTGCCTGACTGCCGCAGCCCGGAGAGCACCACCACCGGCAATTGGCGCCGGGCACGCGCCAGCCTTGGCGCTATTTCGCGGGGGACGTATCCTGTCACATTAGCCTAGAGTATAGTGGCAATTTGCCACCTGTCAATCGGCCCCCGCCTCTTCCCCCCCCAGACAGGAAGACCGGTGACGCCAGGGCGTTGACCCGTAGCGCGCGGTCGCGGACGGGCCGACCTACATCATCTTGGGAATGCTGAGCGGGGAGCGTTTCTGGCAGCAGGCTAGCCCGGGTCGGGAATAGTGAACTGAGAATGGTGAAGGGTGAAGACCCGTTGAGAGAATGGTGAATAGTGAATGAAGAAGAGTGAAAGGGGACATGACCGAGACTAGGGAACCGGCTGCTTCGCCTTCTTCACGATAGTAGTCAGGATGGCGACAAGTTCATCGCATTCGGACAACAAGTCCGCCAAAGACGAAGCTGAGACAATTCCGGAAGCTGCCAGCAGGCGCATCCAGTAGCGCGTCTCGCGAGCTTCCTTGCACGCGATCGAACATTTGTTGGCGAAATCCGCCCGGCTGTGGCTTGCCTGGGCCTCTTCGACATTGGCTCCGACTGACGTACCCGCACGGACCAGTTGGCCGAAGATCACCCGCGCCGCGACGTCCATCCCTTTCTCAGTACGGCACAGAGCAACCACTCTCTTCGCGAACTCAAACGTCCGCTCGGAGATATCTCTCGGATGACCTGTTCTCAATTGGCCCTTTTCACTATTCACAATTCACTCTTCACCATTCCGCCGGGACCTTGTCCCGGCGAGGAGGCTAGTACTCGGCCGGTAGCTTCTTGAGGTCCGCGTAGGAGAACACCGGACCGTCTTTGCAGACGTACTTGGGACCGATGTTGCAGTGGCCGCACTTGCCGATGCCGCACTTCATCCGGTTCTCAAGCGAGAGGAAGACGTCGTCCGGTTTGAACCCGAGCTTCTCCAGCACCGGGTGCGTGAAGCGAATCATGACCGGCGGACCGCAGACTAGCGCCACGGCATTGGTTGCTGACGGCGCGACCTGTTCGAGCACGTTCGGCACCAGGCCTTCGGTCTTGGGCCAGGATGCGCCTGCAAGCCGGTCCACACAGAGATGCAGACTCAGGTCCGGGCTTGCCTCCCATGCCTTGATTTCGTCCTTGTAGAGCAGCTCGCCGGCAGAGCGGGCACCGTAGACCACGGTGATCTTGCCGAACTGAGACCGGCGGGCAGGGTCGAGCAGGTGAACGATTGACGAACGTAGAGTCGTGAAGGAGAAGCCGCCGGAGACGATGACGACGTCCTTCCCCTTCATCAGGTCAAACGGGTAGGAGTTGCCCCAGGGCCCGCGCATGCCGATAACCGCGCCCGGCTCGAGTTCATGCAGCGCCGTCGTGAAAGTACCGACGCCCTTGACCGTATACTTGACAAGCTCCTCAGACGGGGCGGAGGCGATGCCGAAGGGCGCTTCTCCCACACCCATGATAGACAGGAACCCGAACTGACCGGGAGTGAAGGTGAATGCCTTGCGCGCCTCGGGATCAGAGAATGAGAGGTCGAAGGTCTTGAGGTCACGAGCGTCGTTCTCAATGGTGATGCGCTCGACCTTGACGGGAACAGGGAGATATGGGTTCATGAGGATGCAATGTAAAAGGCAAAAGCAAAAACAGGCAAGGCAAAACCGACAGTCCGGAAACCGCGTGAGGAGGCAATGCAAAAGGCAAAAGGCAAGATAGGCAAGGCAAAACGGCGGTTCACTTGGACCTCGACTTCACCGTCAGGACGGACTTGGCTATGATACGCGCGAGTTCGTCAACCTCGGTAACGGACGGTTTCGCGTCTTCCGCGGACAACAGGCCGGCACGACCAGCCAGCCTCAACCAGTACTCGGTTTCCCTGACTTCCTTCAGAACGATTTGCAGCTTGTGGGCGAAGTCTGCGCGGCTCTCTGCACCGCATGCCTCAAAATAGTTGGCTCCAGATGACGCGCTTGAGCGCATGAGTTGACCGCCGATGTATCGTCCAGCGGCAGTGCGGCCCAGCTTGGTGCTCAGTCTCAGGCAGTTGGTGGCGAAGTCCAGTAGACGCTCTCCGATGTCCCTCATTTTGCCTTTTGCATTTTGCACTCTGCAGTCTGCATTGCGTCAGACTTTGAGAGTTGCTTCAGGAGCACATCGACCGTCTCTCGTATATCAATCCCTGCCGGACATTCGCGTATACAACGGCCGCAGCCGACGCACGACACTTCGCCAATCATGTCCACGGTGTACTTGAACTTGTCCATTGCCCGGTTCCGGAACCGGGAAACAGCGGTCTGACGCGGGTTGTGGCCGGAAGCATGCTGCGAATAGAGACAGAACTGGCATGTATCCCAGACCCGGAGTCGCGCTCCCCTGCCTTTGCGCGTTTCATCCACAATGTCGAAGCAGTGACATGTAGGACAGACAAAAGTGCAGGCACCGCAATTGACGCAGGCGAGGCTCAGGTCTCCCCACACCGGGTGGCTGTTGCCCGAATCCAGCAACTCCTTGAGCCGGGCCGTGTCGATGCGCTGCGTTATGGCGGCCGTAGCCTTGTCACTGGTTTCCTTCTTCTTCGTCAGCTCGGCAGCTGTGGCCTCCGGCAGTTCCTTTACGACCGCCTCGCCTCTTTCGGTCAGCGGCTCGGCAACGTAACTCCCGCCCAGGTCGGTAAGCAGAAGGTCGAGCCCGCGCGTTCCGGCCGGCGCACCGCCGACCGCAGTGCAGAAACAGGTCTCGTCGGGAGTCGAACATGGCAGGCCAACCAGCGTCGTCTTCTCGCGGCGTCGCCGGTAGTAGGTGTCGGTCTCCCCCTGGCCGGAGAAGAACTTGTCGAGCACGGCAATGCCCGCGGCATCGCAGGGCCGGACGCCAAGGACAACCTGCGCCTCCGGGGTCGCGGTCTCCTCTACCT
>VGIR01000062.1 GCA_016867815.1 candidate division WOR-3 bacterium
CGGAGTGCACTGGAACGGTCCGCGTCACCGAAAGAAATTGACGCAACAGAGAGAGTTGCCTAAAGTGATGTGGGAGCCGCTAGGAATTTCAACTAACCGAGGGACATGCTCCTGGACTGAGCGTTCACGTGGACCTGAGACAGTCACGACCTGACGCCGGCAGTCGCTGCTGTGCGTGCAGTGAAGCTTCGCACCGGGCCCGATGGCATCTCACATAGGCTGAGACCAGTCAAGTCACGGCTCGGTCACAGGTTGGCCGGTTGCCGCCATTCGGCTGCACCCTGGAGCGGCTTCAGGCACATTGGCCATTCACCATAGATATAAGATTAACATTTTCAACCACTTAATGCATCGAACGTGGCCAACATATTGCTTGACGTGGGAGACAGGTGGGTATAGAATCAAGCCAGATTGAAGCTAAGTGGTGAAATGTGGTAGAAGATAGCTACGATTTCCTCTTCCTTGGTGACCACACTCATGCTGTGGACACCAAGAATCGCGTGGCTATTCCTTCGAGTTTCAGGCGAAGTTTCCCAACCGGCACCGAGGACAGGGTGGTGCTGTTGCGCGGAGCCAGCGGGTGCATCGAAGCGCACGTCCGGCCCGAGTGGCGGGTGCACGTGACGCGGCTCAGGAATCTCGACCTCTACAATGAGCAAGATCTGGTGCTGCGGAGGTTGTGGCTGCCGGGTGCCGCCGAGATAGAGCTTGATGCGCAGGGCCGGGTGCTCCTGCCGAAGAAGCTCACCGACATGGCAGGCATCGGCGCCGAGGCACGATTTGTCGGTCTCGGTCCGTTCTTCGAAATCTGGAGCCCCGCACGGTTCGACGAGTACGTGGCCCAGAACAGCCGGCTTTACGACGATCTTATTAAGAGGCTTGATGGTAGACGAGCGACCGAAGAAAGAGCCGCCGTGCCGGGCGGACTGTCCCAACACAATGTACCATCAGCCGGTAATGCCCCGTGAGGTTCTCGAATACCTTAAGCCGGTCAGCGGGGTCATTATCGATGCCTGCCTGGGCGGAGGCGGGCACGCGCGGTCGATCCTCGAGGCCCTCGCCGCGAGCAACGAGAGAGAGCGCGACGGAAGAGCGTCCGACGGACGCGAGCGGCCGACAGCGCAGCGAGAGGACGGTCAGAGCCGCGGTGGCTGGTCCTCTGGCCTACTAGGCATCGACTGCGACACCGAGGCGCTGGCCTCGGCGAAGAGACAACTGGGTGACTTCAACAATGTTGAGATCGTTCACGCAAACTACGCCGATTTGCCCGCGCTGGTGCGCGAGCGGGGTCTTGCACCCGTGACCGGGGTGCTGTTCGACTTCGGCGCAAGCCTGTACCAGCTCACGTCCGGTTCCCGAGGATTCGCTATCGACGCCGACGGGCCCATCGATATGAGATTCGACCAGACCGCCGAAACCCCGACCGCACTGGACTTGATTCGCAGTTCGTCGGAGAAGACGCTGCGTGACTGGTTCCGGGCGTACGGCGAGGAGCCGATGAGCGGGAGAGTAGCGCGTGTCATCCACGAGAGGCGAAGGGAGCTGCAGACGACCGGCGACCTGGTCAGTGCGGTCAGGGATGCGATGCCGGCCCGGTTCGCACGCAGGGCGTTGGCGCGGGTGTTCCAGGCTTTGAGAATCGTCACCAACCACGAGATTGAGAACATCCGGCGGGGGCTGGCTGCGGCGCTGGAAGTGCTCGCTCCGACCGGCAGGATGGTTGCCATTTCCTATCACTCGCTCGAGGACAAGGAAGTGAAGCTGTTTCTGCGAGCAGGCAGGATTGCCGGGAAGCTGCGGATACTGACGCCGAAGCCGATCCTACCGACCCCGGAGGAGGTGGCACGGAATCCCCGCTCGCGGTCAGCCCGGCTTCGAGCCGCAGAGGTGATGTCGTGAGTATGTTGAGACGGATCGTGTTGGTCTTCGTGCTCTGCGTTCTAGCGGTTGCGTACCTGTACCAGCTCAGCTACAGCGTGAAGTTGACGCGCAACATCTCCCGGCTGGAGACGCAACGGCAGTTGCTGACTGAGCAACTGGAGGGAGCGGACGCTGAGGTTGTCCGGCTCTCCGCGTTCGCCAGAATGGAGTCGCTCTGGGTCGCGCAGGGACGGCCGGCCGCCGAGGGAGACCAGAAGGAGATCGATGCAGGGCAGGTAGTGGCGATGGCGAGACAATCGGAGGCGGATGCGGCGGCCCATTAGTCGGACCAAAGTACTGGTCGCGGCGTTCGCCGCGGTCTGGACCGGCCTGCTCGTCATTCTCGGATACATACAGCTGGGACGCTGGAAGCACTACGAGCGACAGGCGATGGGGCAGCAGGGCGAGACCCTCGACCTGCACGCGACGCGGGGCCGCGTCTATGACGCAAAAGGTCGGCCCCTGACTCTGAATCGGTCCTGCTGTTCGATTCGGATCCTGCCGCAGTGGGCGCGGAACAAGGATACCCTGGCCGGAATACTCGCCGAGTTCGGACTCGCCCAGCGCAAGACAGTCTCGCTGGAGCTGCAGCGCCGCAACCGGCTGTTCTGGTTCAGGCGCGACGTGGACTACAGCGTCGGCGACTCGCTGCGCCGGGTACTGGTTGAGCGGCAATTCAGCAACTGCACCTACGTTGACGACGATTATGTGCGGGTCTACCCGCACGGCGAGTTGTGCGCGAACGTCGTCGGTTTCACGGGCGACGACCGCGGCCGAGCCGGGCTCGAGTTCGAGTACGATTCCGTGCTGAGCGGACGCGGGGGCTGGGTCAAACTCCAGAAGGACGCGATCGGCCGGGCCTTCCCGTATCCGAGCTTCCCGACCAAGCGACCGGTCGCTGGCCTCGATATTCACCTGACCATGGACCTGGACGTGCAGGAGATATGCTACGATGCTCTCCAGCGCCAGGTTGAGGAATGCGGAGCGCTGCGCGGTTCGGCGATAGTCCTGGATGCCGCCAAGGGCTCGATCCTGGGGCTGGCCGACTACCCGGGATACGACCCGATGCGGTTCGGGGCGTTTCCCAAGGAAACGTACAAGTCCGCCGCCCTGTCGGACCAATTTGAGCCGGGGTCGTCGTTCAAGCTGGTCGTGTGTGCCGCGGCGTTGGAGAGTCCGAATGCGGAGTGGCTGATGAGGCAGACCTTTGATGTTTCTTCGGGGTTTGTCCAGATAGGCAAGTACAAGATCCGCGACGTGCACAAGAACGGGGTGCTCGACTTCGCCGGCCTGTTCATCAAGTCGTCGAACCCGGGCTGCGCGCTCCTGTCCATGCAGCTCCGCCCGGAGAAGTACTACGAACTCGCGCGGGCTCTCGGATTCGGCAACGCGACCGGTATCGGCCTGCCGAATGAGGGGAGCGGGTGGATCGATCCGCCTCAGAAGCTGAACCGGCTGCGTTTCGCCAACGTCGCTTTCGGCCAGGGCTTGACCGTTACGCTCTTGCAGCTCGCCGCCGCCTACCTGTGCGTGGCGAACGACGGCGCCTATCTCAGGCCTTATCTCATCGATGCGGTACGTCGGCCCGGGCACCCGCGGCCGGCGCTGTCCGGTCAGGGCTACCACAGCGCGAGCCTCGGCTCCTGGGGAAGGCTGTTGCGCCTGTCGGCCTCCGCGGCGCCGGTGAGGCAATTCAGCCCGAGTCGACTGCGCCAGGCAATCAGGCCGGAGAACGCGCGGCGGATGAAGGACATCCTCGAGCGGGTAGTGACCGAGGGGACCGGGGTGCTGGCGCAGATTGAGGGCGTGTCAGTCTGTGGGAAGACCGGCACCGCCCAGAAGGTCGAGCCGGGCGGCGTCTACTCGAGGACCAAGTCCCGCATGACATTCGTCGGCTTCTTTCCCAAGGAGCAGCCCAGGTACGTCATTGCCGTGCTCATCGACGAGCCGAAGACCATCCGCTTCGCCGGGACTGCTGCCTGCCCGGTATTCAGGCAGATCGGCGAGAGCCTGATCCTGCTGGACAGAATGCGGAGCAGAGAGCCGGGGCTGCTGGCCGGGGCAGAGGTGGGCCGGGGCAGGTCATGAAGAGAATCGGAGATCTGACCAAGGGTGTCCCCTGCACGGTGCTGGGCAATTCGGCGCTGGAGGTGAAGGGCATAGCCTATCACTCGGCCGCAGTCAAACCCGGCTACCTGTTCGTGGCGATCGAGGGATTCAGGGTCTCCGGGCAGCAGTACATTGACGAGGCTGTTAACCGCGGCGCGCTGGCAGTGGCAACGACCGATGTCAATAGCGTACACAAGAGCTGGGTGACCGTGGTCCAGACCAAGATCCCGCGCCGCTTCCTGGCACAGGTCGCGAACCGCTTCTACGACTTCCCGGCCCGCAAGCTGAGCCTGGTCGGCATTACCGGAACAAACGGCAAGACAACCACGGCCTACCTCGTGCGGTCGATGGCGAGGCAGGCTGGCATCGAGCCGGGATTCGTCGGGACGATCGAGTACTTTGACGGCGGCGATACGGTCCGTGCCGGCCAGACCACGCCGGAGAGCCTTGACTTCGTGCAGCTGCTCGCCCGGCTGGCGGAAAAACAGATCCCGCTTTGCATCGCCGAGGTATCATCGCACTCGCTCGCGCTCGACCGCGTCTTCGACCTCGATTTCAAAGTAGGTACTTTCACCAACCTGACTCAGGACCACCTGGATTTCCATCGCACGCTGGACGCGTACCGTGAGGCCAAGATGAGGTTGTTCACCGCGTTGATTCCGAGCGCGACAGCCGTCACCAATCTCGACGATGCCATGGGAAGGGACGTGCCGCACCAGACCAAGTCCCGCGTCATCACCTACGGTACGAGGCCCGACCTGGAGCCTGCACCCGGTATCTGGGGCAAGGTCACCGGCGTGCGGCCGGACGGTCTCGACTGCGAAGTGAATGTCGACGCAAGGACCTGGCCGGTACGGCTCAAGCTCATCGGTCGGCACAATCTGTCGAATCTGCTGGCGGCAGTCGGCACCGGCAAGGCGCTTGGCTGGACTCCGGAGTTGATGGCCGCGGGCGCAGAGACGCTGGCGGCTGTTCCCGGCCGTCTGGAGCCGGTGGATGCCGGGCAGCCGTTCAGGGTCTACGTGGACTTCGCCCACACGCCGGATGCCCTGCGCCGGGTGCTCTCAACCGTGCGTGAATTCACAGCCGGCCGCGTTATCGTCGTGTTCGGGTGCGGCGGCGACCGCGACCGCGGCAAGAGACCTCTGATGGGCGAGGCGGCGGTCCAGCTTGCCGACGCCGCATTAGTCACGTCCGACAATCCCCGCGGCGAACGCCCGCAGGCGATTATCGACGAGATTCTACGTGGCATGGGTTCGGCCGCCAAGGCCGTGGAGTCGGACCGAAAGGAAGCAATCCGCCGGGCACTGATCGAAGCGAAGCCCGGCGACGCGGTCGTGATTGCCGGCAAGGGCCACGAAGACTACCAGATCGTCGGCACCGAGCGGAAGCATTTCGACGACCGCGAAACCGCCCGCGAGTTGCTGCAGGAGATGGTCTAGGTGCTCTACGCCTGGCTGATGTCGCTGCGGGATGCGTTCGGTCCGCTGAACATCGTAAGGTACATCACCGTCCGGGCCGCTGCTGCAGGCGGTCTCGCCATAGTGCTGGTGCTTTTACTTGGCCCGCCCCTCATCCGGCTGGTGCGGCGGCTGAACATCGGCCAGAACGTGCGTGACGAGGTCCCGCAAAGCCACAAGGGGAAGGCCGGCACACCGACGATGGGTGGCGTCTTGATACTTGCGGCCGGGATCATTGCCGTCCTGCTCTTTGCCGATCTGAGGAACCGCCAGATACAACTGGGTCTCTTGGTTGCGACCTGGCTGGGTCTGCTGGGGTTCATCGATGACTACGTCAAAGTAAGACTCAGAAGACCGCGCGGGCTGAGCAAGACTGTGAAGCTTGTGAGCCAGTTCGCACTCTCCTTCTTCGTCGGGGCGGTGCTCTACTTCATCCCGGTGGACCCGGCGAACCGCTCAACCACCAACGTGCTGCTGTTCAAGAATGTGATCGTCCAGTTCGGCTGGTTCTACATTCCCTTCGTTATGCTGGTGATGGTGTCGGCCTCGAATGCGGTGAACCTGGCGGACGGCATCGATGGTCTGGCGGCCGGCCTGGTCATCGTCGCGCTGGGCAGCTACGGCGTGCTCACCTACGTGTCCGGCCACTACAAACTCGCGCAGTACCTGAATGTCATGTTCGTGCCGACCGGCGGCGAGATGACCATCTTCTGTCTGGCCATCGTCGGGGCCTGTATGGGTTTTCTCTGGTTCAACGCCTGGCCGGCGCAGGTCTTCATGGGCGACACCGGGTCACTGCCCCTGGGAGGCATCCTGGGTCTTGCTGCCATCCTCTGTAAGCACGAGATACTGCTGCCGATAGTCGGCGGCGTGCTCGTGATGGAAACCGGGTCGACGCTCCTGCAGATTGCCTGGTTCCATGCCACAGGAGGCAAGAGGCTGTTTCGCATGGCCCCTCTGCATCATCACTTTGAGCTCGCAGGCTGGTCGGAGCCGCAGGTCGTGACCCGGTTCATGATTCTCGCCGTACTCTTCGGGCTGGCAGCTCTGGGGACATTGAAGATCCGATGAAGAGAAAGGGACAGGTTCAGGGGGTCGGGCATTGCAGGGTCAGGGCTACAGCCCAGCTTCCCAGACTCCCTGAGCCCCCGAATCCCTTGTCCCTGCGAGGCACAAGGGTGCTTGTCATAGGCCTCGGGCGTTCGGGGAGAGCAGTTGCCCGGTTCCTGCTGCGGTCAAGAGCGAGAGTTGTCGGATTCGACGAGAACCCTGAGGCCCTCGCGTCACCGGCGGCGTCCTCCCTCAAGCGGGCGGGCATGAAGGTCACGCGGCAGCCGCAAGCGGCCACGGTCGAGTGGGCGGTCGTCAGTCCGGGAATCAGCGACAAGCATGCTTTGGTTCAGGCCCTGCGTCGGCGTTCGATCCCCGTTGTCGATGAACTCGACCTGGCAAGCAGATTCGTGCGTGGCCCGATTATCGCCATCACCGGCACGAATGGCAAGTCGACTACCACTGCTCTGATTGCGCGGATGCTTGAGGGTTTCGGCAAGAGCGTTTTCTGCGGCGGCAATCTGGCGCCGGGCCAGCCGCTTTCGGCAGCGCTGCTGGCGCGACCGAAGGACTACTATGTCGTCGAGGTCTCGAGCTTCCAGCTCGAAAGGGCGCGCTGGTTGAAGCCGAAGGTCGCGGTGATTCTCAACATCACTGCCGACCATCTCAATCGCCATGGCACGGTACGTCGGTATGCCAACTGCAAGCTCACGGTCCTCGACCGCCAGGACCAGGAGGACTACGCAGTCCTCAATCACGATGACCCATTGGTCTATGCGGCCAGGGTTCGCGGTGGAGCAGAGAAACACTTCTTCTCCATGCGGCACCGCGACGTGGATGCGTACCTGGCAGATGGGAGCATTTGGGCAGACGGCCACAAGGTGCAGCCGGCTCGGGAAGTGAAGCTTCCGGGGGCACACAACATCCAGAACTCCCTTGCGGCCATCGCCGCAGTACGACTGCTCGGAGTCGGTCTGCCCCCGATTCGCCGGACGCTCAGGACATTCGCCGGTCTGCCGCATCGGATGGAGCACGTTCGTCGGCTGCACGGAGTGGACTATTTCAACAGCTCCATGACGACCAATCCGGCTGCCGGTGCCAAGTCGCTGGAGGCGGTCGCCGGCCAGCGTGAGCGGCTTTCTTCCGGCGGCAAGAGAGCGAGGCGAGTCATCCTGATCGCCGGGGGAAGAGAGAAGGCCTTGCCGACAGCCGAGTATGTGCGGGCGATGAAGAGGCACGCGACATGGGTTCTTCTGGTCGGTGAGAGCAGCATGCGTCTCGCGCGAGAACTCAGCGCTCTCGGGTTTCGGCGTTTCGACGTACTTGCCGATCTCCCCGCAGCGCTGGTTGCGGCCCGGGCGAAGGCGCAGGCCGGGGACGTAGTGCTCTTCGCGCCTGGTTTCGCGAGCTTCGACCAGTTCCGGGACTTTGAGGCCCGCGGTGAGGCCTTCCGGAAGGAAGTGCAGAGGCTTGACTAGTTACAGGTTGGCTTCAGGTGTTTCGGTCGGACAGTGGCAGGGAGCGCGCCGGCCGGAGAGGCCATCGGCTCCGATTGACTCGACCGTGCTCTTTGTGGTCGTGACCCTCGTCCTCATCGGGGTGACACTGGTCTACGCGACGACCTGCCACAAGGGCATCGCCTTCCTGACATCACAGGGACTGAGGGCGGCCACCGGCTTCCTGGTACTGTTGCTGGGAGCGAAGTTGCGTTACACCCTGTGGAACGGCAAGGCCAAGTGGGTTGTGCTTACTGTCTCCGTCGCCGCGCTGGTGCTTACCCTCGTGGTTGGGTTCATGTTCAAGGACGCCCAGCGCTGGATGCGGATCGGGCCGTTCACTTTCCAGCCGGCCGAGTTTGCCAAGTATGGGCTGCTCGTCTGGCTGGCCGGCTACTTTGACTCGTTGAAGGAACTCGGCAAGGAGCACCACGTTCTGTGGGGGTTCCTGCTGCCCCTGGCGGTCGTTTTGGGCGTCGTCGGTCTGACACTGCTGCAGCCGGCCGTGGGCACGAGTTTCATCATTGCCTTCGGGAGTCTGGCGCTGTTCGTGGTCATGGGCGTGAAGTGGTCACGTCTTCTGATCACGGTGGCGGTCGGAGTCGCGCTCTTCATTCTCGCTGTAACCTGCATTCCGCACGCTCGTGACCGGCTGGCCAGGTTCCGGGCCGGAAGGCATCGCCAGCAGGAGCAGTCGCTGATTGCCATCGGCTCGGGGGGGCCCTTTGGCCGCGGCCTGGGCGAGAGTCGCCAGAAGTTCCAGTTCCTGCCGAAGATGTACAACGACTTCATCTTTGCCGAAATCGGCGAGGAGTTCGGGTTCATCGGCAGCGTCGCAGTCTGCCTGCTCTACCTCATACTTTTCCTCTACGGGATGAGGATCAGCAGCGAGGCGCGGACCCCGTTTGGGCAGAACCTCGCCGCGGGTGTCTCGATCACCATCTTTCTCTACGCGATTGTCCACATCGCCGTTGCCCTGGGTCTGATTCCTACCACCGGTCAACCGCTTCCCTTCATCTCTTCAGGTGGGTCCGCGCTGCTCTCGAACCTGTCCGCCATCGGCCTGTTGTTGAATATCTCTCGCTACCGGCGGAACAGAGTGGCAGTAGACCTGCCGCCACCTTCACGCAGCAGCGTGCTGCGGTTCGGGCCCGCCTCGGCGCCGGCCCGGCACAAGGTGCTGGTGCTCGGCAGATTTGGTGGCAGAGTGTGATGATGCAGGCGGAGTCTTGAAGGTGGTGCTGGGGGCGGGCGGAACCGGCGGGCATGTGTTCCCGGCTCTTGCCCTCGCTATCGAGATGAGGGATCTGGGGATTGATGTGCTCTGGGCCGGCAGGGAGTCAAGGCTGGAGAGCCAGGTCGCGGCGGAGAATGGTTTTGCCTTCCAAGCGCTGGCATCGGCCGGGTTCTATGGGAAGAACATCTTCGGCAAGACCCGGGCCGCTTGGTTGCTGTGTCGCGGACTGGTGCAGGCGATCAGCCTTCTGCGCCGGGTGAAGCCATCCGGAGTTGCGGCAACCGGCGGGTTTGCGACCGCCGCGCTGCTTGCCGCAACCGAGTTCGCCGGGACGCCGTACTTCCTGCTGGAACAGAACTGCGTACCCGGCCGCGTCACGAGCTTCTTCGCACCGAAGGCCCGCGAGACGTTCCTCGCCTTCCCCAGCGCCAATTCCCTCCCCGGTATCAGCAGCGTGAGCGGCAACCCGCTCCGCCGCGAGCTAGCGCGGGGAGCACGGAGTGATGACGGCAAGACGGTGCTCTTCATCGGCGGCAGCCTCGGCGCCCGGGCTCTAAACCTCGCCGCTCTCGATGCGGCCGCGGCGCTGTCGAATCTGAGTTTCGTGATCCTGACCGGCCGGAGAGACTATGACTTCGTTCGATCTCGCGTCCGTTCGAGCAATTGCGAGCTGGTCGAGTTCACCAGCCATCCGGAGGAGCTCTACCGGAAGGCGACGATTGCCGTGTCCCGGGCAGGCGGCGTGGTCCTTTCCGAATTGGTAGCGTTTGGCGTTCCTGCCATACTCATCCCTTTTCCATACGCCACCGATCGGCACCAGGACGCCAACGCGGAGTACCTGGCGTCGGTTGGCGCTGCCGAAGTCCTGGACCAAAGCCGCCTGTCCGGACTCACCAGCCTCGTCCGTACCTTGATGGACGACGATTCGCGCCGCCGGCAGATGGAAGCGGCGGCGCGGTCGATCGCCAAACCCGATGCCGCCTCTACTATCGCCCGGAGGATTCAGGAATGTTTGGCCGCTTGAAGCGGGTTCACTTCGTCGGGGTCGGGGGCGTGGGGATGTCAGGGATCGCGCTCGTACTCAAGAACATGGGATTCGAGGTGACCGGCTCGGACACGAAAGAGAGCGACACCACGCGGAAGCTGGCGGAAGCGGGAATCCGCGTCGCCGCGGGTCACAACGCAGCGAACTGCGCTGATGCGCAGGTCGTCGTCTATTCATCGGCGGTCCATTCGGAGAATCCGGAACTCGCCAGCGCGCGGGCGAAGGGGATACCGGTGATCCGCCGGGCGGAGATGCTGGCCGAGTTGATGCGAATGAAGTTCTCTGTCGCGATCTCAGGCAGCCACGGCAAGACGACGGTGACCTCGATGGTCACTCACCTGATGGAGCGGGCCGGGCTCGACCCGACGAGCGTCATCGGCGGACGGGTGCTGGGGGCCGAAGCCGGGGCGAAGCTCGGCCAGTCCCAGTACCTCGTTGCCGAGGCAGATGAGAGCGACCGTTCGTTTCTTGCCCTGTATCCGACGATCGCCGTTGTGACCAACATCGAGCGCGAGCACCTTGATGTCTACCATGATCTTGCAGACATCAAGCGCGAGTTTGTCAGGTTCGTCAACCGGGTTCCATTCTACGGTTCGGTCGTCCTTTGCATGGACTCGCCCGCAGTTCGGTCGATCCGGAACCGGGCCAAGCGCCGGGTGGTGACATACGGAGTCGGGGGCCAGGGGTCGGGGATTGGGGAAGCCGACTTCCGGGTCAAGGACGTGCAGCTGTACGGGTTTTCGAGCGCTTTCACGCTGCTCTACGCCGGTAAGGAAGTGGGGCGATTCAATCTCCCGCTACCCGGTACCCACAACGTGGCGAACGCCCTCGCCGCGTTTGCGGCCGGCAGCGAACTCGGCATTGGCTTTGAAGCAATGGCGCAGGCCATGGCCGTCTTCTCCGGAGTTCACCGTCGCCTCGAGAAGCTTGGAGAGAAGAACGGCATCGTGGTGTATGATGACTACGGACACCACCCAACCGAGGTTAGGGTTACCCTCGAGGCCCTGCGCCATGCCTTTCCCGACCGGCGCATCCTGGTCGTGTTCCAGCCTCACCGCTACACGAGGACGAAGGCGCTGGCCGAGGAGTTCGGGACGTGCTTTGCCGCAGCCGACGAACTCATACTGACGAAGATATACGCGGCATCCGAGCCCGAAATCCCGGGAGTCGACGCAAGGCTTATTGCCGGGGCCGTGGAAGCGGCAGGCAGGCCTTTGGTCAGTTACGTGCCGGAACTGGCTGACGTGCCAGGAGTGCTTGCCGGCAAGCTGCGCAAAGGCGATGTGGTGCTTATCTCCGGAGCGGGAAACGTATGCACGATTGGCGAAGAGATCTTGGCGAAGCAGTAGCCGGCTGTTCGGCCGAAGTCAGGTTCGCTGAACCACTGGCTCAGCATACGACCTTCCGTGTCGGTGGACTCGCCGACGCCTGGGTGCTCGTTCGTGACCGAAAGGCGCTGGAGCGCGTGCTGTCGGTTTGTCGGACAACGGGCGTGCGGACGTGGCTCTTGGGGCGGGGCTCAAACGTACTGGTGTCTGACCAGGGCCTGCGCGGGGTCGTGTTCTCTCTCGGCGGGGAGTTGGCCGAGGTCAGGCGACGGACGTCGGAGGATGGGCGACCGGGGACAGAACTCGTGTGCGGCGGTGGTGCAGCGCTCGATGCGGTTGCGGCAACGGCGGAGAAGGAGGGTCTGGTTGGTGTCGAGTTTCTCGCCGGCATCCCCGGTACGGTTGGCGGCGGGCTTCACTCCAACGCCGGCGCCTTCGAGCGGTCCCTGGGCGACGTCGTTTCCGGTGTTGTTGCACTCGACGCGGAAGGCAGCGAGAGCATTGTCTCCGGTACGCAAATCCATCGCGAGTACCGTCGGCCGATGATTGAGACTGGCTTGCTGGTGCTGGAAGTGATGATGGAGCTCGAGACGGGCAACCCCGAGCCCGCGGCCGCGATACGTGAGCGGCGTTGGGCGAAGCACCCGACAGAACCGTCGGCAGGCTCGTTCTTTCGGAACCCCGAGAAGAACGGGGAGCGGATCCCGGCCGGGAAGCTCATCGAGCAGTGTGGTTTGAAAGGCAGAGCCATCGGCGGCGCCCAAGTATCAGAGAAGCACGCCAACTTCATCGTTAACACTGGTCGGGCGAAGTTCTCTGACGTGTACGAACTGGTCCAAGTCATCAAGGCGACCGTCGAAGCGCGTACCGGGATCCTGCTCGAAGAGGAAGTGCAGTACCTTCCGGGACCGAATGGAGGCAGCAGTCCGGATGCAGAGATCAGAACGCAGACGTCGGGGAGTGGGGTGGCGAATGGCAGATAGCGGCGGGCAGCAGAGGACGAAGGGACAGAGGCGTGCGGAGACAGAGGGCCCGGCGCTCGAGCACTTGATGCCTCGTTCCCTTGATTCCTTCTCTAGGAGGTAGCATGGCGAAAGCAAGGCGTACCGCGGCCGTGGACATCGGCAGCACCAAGATTGCCTGCATCGTTGCCGAGACGGACCACGCGGGCAAGACGAGCATCGTCGGGTTCGGTGCGGCAGCGCCCGAGGGCTTCAAACAAGGCGTCGTCATCAACCTGGACAAAGCGGCGCAGTCGGTCGAAGCGGCGGCGAGGCAGTGCGAACAGATGGCCGGCGGGAAGTTCAAATCATACCCGGCTTTTGTCGGCATTTCCGGCGAGCACATCAAACACCTGACCGGAACCGCGGCCGTGCCGGTGCGGAAGCCGGCGCGAGGCATCAGCGCGCGAGACGTCGAGGACGTCATCAAGCAGGCGCAGACTATCAGGTTGCCCAACGATGAGCAGATTCTCCACGTGGTCCCGACCCAGTTTGTCGTGGACGGCCAGAAGGGCGTACGGAACCCGATCGGCCTGTTCGGGGTGAGGCTTGAGGTCGAGGCCCTGCTCATCATCGGCGCGGTAACGGCGGTCGAAAATCTGTATCGGGTGATGGAGCGACTGGAATCAAGGAACCGTTCGCTCGTCCTCCAGTCCATCGCGAGTCTCTACGGAGTCTGCGACGAAGAGGACAAGGAACTGGGAATCGTACTGATTGACTTGGGCGGGGTCACCGATGTCTCCATCTACCGCGACGGTGAGATCCGTTTCACCAAGTTGCTGCCTGTTGGGGCGGTGAACATCACCAAGGACATCGTCATCGGTTTGCGCACCACATTCCCGCAGGCCGAGGAACTGAAGCGTAAGTATGGCGCAGCCATGGCTACCCAGATCGAGAAGGACGAGGCGATCTCGGTAGAGGATGCTTCAGGCCGCGGACCCAAACAGGTCTCGAGGCGGCTCCTGGCGTCGGTCATCCAGCCTCGCGTCGAGGAGATACTTACCCTGGCTGATTCCGAGGTGAGAAAGTCCGGGTTCGGCGAAGGACTTTCTGCCGGGGTAGTACTTACCGGCGGGGGCTCGGGCCTGAGCGGGATCGACCTGGTCGCCGAGCAGGTATTCGGCATGCCCGTCCGACTGGGCCGTCCGGATCGTGTCACCGGGCCGGTTGAGGTGACCCGTGACCCGAGTTACGCCACGGCTGTCGGCCTGATCCGCTGCGGGGTTGAAGGCAAGGCCGCAAGCCAGTTTCCGGAGGCGGGCTTCCTGTCCGGCGTTGGTGAAGAAGTCAGAAGCTGGTTCTCTTGAGTTTCGTATGGAGCGAGAAGGGCGGAGGAAGCGTCGCGTGACGAGCGACGATCGTCGGGCCGCCCGAAGTGGTCTCTTGAGGCAAATGGCCGGGAGTCGAGAAACGGATATCGCATACCGCAAAGCTGCGAACGGAGGCAACGCATGATCGAACCGGTGAGGGAAGAGAAGAACTTGACCCGAATTGGCGTATTCGGTGTCGGTGGAGCAGGGTGCAACGCGATAAACCACATGATCGAAGCAGGTTTGGCTGGCGTCGAGCTGCATGCGGTTAACACCGACCTGCAGGCGCTGGGCATGTCCCTGTCGCCGAACAAGATCCAGATCGGTGCCCAGCTTACCGGCGGGCTGGGGTCGGGAGGTGATCCGAAGATCGGCAAGCAGGCGGCCGACGAGTCGATCGAGCAGCTCCGCGAGGCCTTGTCCGGTTTCGACATGGTGTTCGTCGCGGCCGGCGAGGGCGGCGGCACCGGCACCGGCGCGGCTCCGGTCGTGGCCGAAGTCGCGAAGCGGAACGGCGCACTGGTTGTGGCCGTGGTCACCCGGCCGTTCCAGTTCGAAGGCAGGCAGCGCGAGCAGCGAGCCGGAAACGGGGTCGAGGCCCTGCGACCGCACGTGGATACTCTCATCGTACTTCCGAACGAGCGCGTCCTCTCGGAGTATGGCGAGAAGCCGTGCTTCGAGGCTTTCCGCCTGGCCGACGACGTGCTGCTGAACGCAGTTCGCGGCATCTCCGAGGTCGTTATCACCAAACAGCTCATCAACATTGATTTTGCTGATGTGCGTGCGGTGATGTCGGAACGCGGCGGTGCGGTAATGTCGGTAGGCATCGCCTCAGGTGCGGGTCGGGCTTCGGAAGCCGCCCATCGAGCTCTGCAGTCCCCGCTGATAGAGGACGTGATGGTCGAGAGCGCGCGCAAGGTGCTGCTCAACGTTTCCGGAGACGACTCGATGACTCTGAAGGAAGTTGACGAGGCCGCGACTACCATCTTCCATGCGACCAATGGTCAGGCCGACGTCCGCATGGGTGCCGCCCGTAACCGGGACCTGCACGACAACATGAAGGTGACGATGATCGCGACGGGCCTCTCCGACCCGCTCCCCAAGGTCGACGAGGTATCAGACCTGCTGGCCGAAATGGAGCTCTTCCCGGCCGCGAAGCGGACGGCTGGCAAGGACTGCAGGCTGTCGATTGATAGGAACAACCTGGATATCCCGACCTTCATCCGTCGGCAGATAGACTGAATAGAATGCAGCCGAAGTCAGAATCCGGAAGGCAGAATGCAGAAGTCAGAAGTGCGGATGTTTCTGACTTCTGGTATCTGTTTTCTGACTTCTGACCTCGTCCGCGAAAAGGGATTTCCGTACCGGGGTGACGCCTCCACCCCTGCCCGACCCGGGGCGGCCTCCAGGCCGCCCCGGTCGTTTCTCATGATAGTGGAAGTCCGCTTCTCCGCGTCAGCTCAGGGTCAGGTGTTCCGGACAGCAATTGATGAAACCCGGACCGGCACAGGCGAAAGAAGAGATGTCCGGACGGAATCAACTCAGAGAGCGGAGACCCGACTGCAACGAGGCAACCCGCAATCCCAACTCCGGGAGCGGGATTGAGATCTGTCTCTAGAAGGCGTCGGTTTCCGGCTGATCAACGACAGCAGCCAGATAGTAGCTGGTGATGATTGCGCCTTCGGACTGAGCCTGCACCCAAACAGCCGCAACCCACAGTTCGTCCTTGGAGTCGGGCAGGACCATCTCAAGCAGGGCCGAATTCTCCTGGCACGCTCCGGCGCGGTGGTCGTTGGTCGTGTAGCCTCTCGTGCTGCCGAAGCCCTCGGTGAAAGCCGGCATGCCGGTCCTGGGCCAGGAGCCGAGGATCACGCGACATGACTCTCCCGGGTCGAGTCTCCACTCGTAGTAGAACACCAACCGGTTGGCCGGGCCTGGAACCAGCGGCGCGGCGAATACCAGGCGCGTTCCTGACGGAAACGGGCCGGAAAGGGAGATCTGCCCGGCGACCGGGTGGACGCCGATAACCTGTCCGAACATCTGAGCAGGCATCTCACACCGGTCATTGGCTGTGATCATGATGGTTGATGCGGCGATGTCGGGAGCCTTCCTGGCAAACCGGGCCAGCCACTCGTTGTAGTCCCCCTGACCCCGGCCAGATGCGTGCTCGGCGCATGCCGGCATCAAGTTCTCAACCGACGACCTGCCACCCTTTGCGTACGGCAGCCGCGGCACGAGGGTCGTGTGCTCACGATAGCACCCGGGTACCGCGCACGCACTGCCGTGCTGCGCGACGACCTCATCCTCCATCTCCGATGGCCAGTTTTCTCCGCCGACGAAGGCGGCATGGTCCTGCCCCGGCGTCGGTGGGTAGTGCGCGGACCCGCAGTCGGGACAAACCATCTCGTGGGTGATCTTATCCCATGCGGCCTCGCGGGCGTGTGCGCACTGCGGACAACGGTAGTGCCAGATCATCGACCCGGTCTCATTTCGGCGTTAGTTCGCAACATACCCATATGGTGCGAGGAATCTTCTCAACTGTCAAGCTCGTTCGCACTCGTCGTCCGCCGCCCGAGACCAGACAACCATAGACGAGCTGTTCGGCAGCCTGTGGGCGTACTCGCCATGCCCGGGGCGCCCTGGCCTGCTGCCATCGGTGTCGCACATGCTCGGAGCACCGGGCCGGAGAAGAGCGCGGCGGAGAACCCCCAGACGACCTCCTCCAGTGGAACGCCTGCGAGCCGGATGCCGACGTTGCCGTGTGGCATCCAGAACGCGTCAATCATGCCGGGGTAGAGCGGGAGCATGACGCCGGCGTAGAAGAACCAGAAGAAGCCGGCGAAAGCGAGTGCGGTCAGCAGCGCGCGGGGCGCGAGGTCAGGCCGGAACGCCAACACCAACCCGGCCGTCAAGGTAATCGACACGGTGGCCGCATGCATGGACCTCAGCTGGACGAGTGTGGTGGTCACTGCTATGAGAACCAGTCCGACCAGGCCGAGCCCCGTCATCCTCAGGTAGGCACGCCAAGTCATCCGGGGGAGACTCGGAAGACCCTGTCGCATCGCCAGGGTCTCAAAGACCCCGGCGGAAATCCCGGCGAGGGCGAAACCGAAGACGAGGTCCTCGACGCCGCCGAAGTGCCACGTCCCGATCCTCACGGGCACGACGTAATTGGGTAGCCAGTAGTCTTGAAGGTGCCATAGCTCAGAGATAAGCGCGGCCGGGGCAAAGACGACGCCGGTCCAGACCATGGCAGCGCGTGCCCGGCGTGCCAGGGCGAAGACAATGGCCCACGCAACCAGGAACAAGAGCGCGTAGACTACACACGCATATGTGTAGTTCATCGGTGGTGGACTGCCGTGCGAGTCGGCGCCGGGCAAGATCGAGAGTGGATTGTCTGATTCTAGGGACCGCAGGGGATGTTGTCAAACGACGTCGTTTTCCGGGAACAGCTTTCAGAGGCTACCGAGAGGTCACTTTGCGCGCCGAGCGGGATCGTGCTCCGCAGTCGAACAATGCCGCAAGTTGCTGCCTGATTTTGCTGCAGATCATCAGGGGTGCAAGCATCAGGCAGGGGAGGGGTATGGCAGCGCAACGTCTTGTGATTCCTGCGTTTGTCAAGCTTGGCGACGGCCACCGCTTCTGGCACGGCACTTGCACTGAATGGCATGAACTGAGTTAACTGCACGGAGGAG
>VGIR01000063.1 GCA_016867815.1 candidate division WOR-3 bacterium
TTTCATCACCCGCACACGCAGCACATCCAAAGCCGCCGGCGATAGACGCCGAGTATCGTCTTCTCTCATTACTCACAGTATACACCAAACCGACTCCCATGTCAAACATTTTATGCTCTGATTAGTATGTCCGACTGCTCAAGGAACTTGATGATCTCGCTCTTGAGTGGACCGCCCTGCTCATGCTTGTCCACGCGTTTTGGGTCGAATCCGCACGCCTTCAGGGCTGGAACGATCGCCTCCTTGCACATCGTTTCGAGGGTTGGCTCACCGATACGCATGATGATAAATGCAGCCCTCAAGCGACCTCCTGTTGACGGCCCGCGGAGCGTTGTGACTGGACGCCGCAACTAGTCATCGTGCTTCTGGCCTCTCAGCCCATACAGCCCGAAGCCGCGTCTCACGAAGGTCGATTTGCTTCCGTACCTACGGATGTCGGTGTAGAGCACTGCGGTGAGCGTTCTGTATGGCGTCCTGCCGCTGCCCTTGTAGTAGCCTGCTCGGCTAATGGCCGCCCAGATGACGCGCGTGCGCATCGGAGCGCGATTCTCGCCTAGGACACGAGTTGCGGCTTCCTTGATGGTCATTAAATCTCCTCTAGTTCTGGACTCACTGGTCCTCTGTTAGCCCAAGCCGAATAGAGCCTTGACCCGTTCATCTACCTCGCGCTCAAGTCGCTCCAACTCACCCGATGTCGACTCTTCGCGCAATCCGGCCCGCCTTGACCGAATAGAACTGATCCGATGAACGATGCTCGCGATGCGCTCGCGGTCCCGACGGCAGGCATCGGGACAAGGCAGCGCCTTTATCTGAGGCGGTCCGAAGCGCATGTATCCTCCAGCAAGAGAGAGCGCTCCAAACATCACTTCGTAGATCTCCTTCATTGTACCCGAGTTGAGAAGTGCAGTCAGGTACTCTCCACCTAGCTCTTGCTTTGGCACAAGGATGACGGTGGACTTACCTGCAGCGATACCGACGTCGTCGAACACAGCGATCGGCCTCTTAGCCATACCCGATACTATCACCTTGCTGGCCCTGATCTGAAGGCGGCGCTTCTCGGTGATGGCTTTGTGTCGTAGATCAAGCACCGGTTCGCTATAGGTGTGCTTCAGATACCGGACTCCATCAAGACCCCATGTGTGGTGGTACCTCCGGATGTTGCCGCTGACGACAAACTTGGCGTATCTCGTCGGACTCCGGGCGAGCAGGCCCTCGGCCTGGTCGTGGAGCGCGGACTCCCACTTGTACGCCTCGTCTACCGTAGCTGCCCCCGTTATGACGGCCTCGTCCTCAAGATGCCTTCTCGACCGCAAGGCGGGCAGCAGCCTTCCTACGGCGGGGTGGACAAGCGGTGCCCACAGCTCTGAATCCGTCACCTTTGTGAGGCTCAGCGGGGCCGTGTACGCCATTTCCATGCTGATGATCGATGTCCCATCTACTCGCGCTCTGTAGATGGCGACGTCCTCCGCAGCGACGCTAGGTGCGTTCTTGCTTCCTAGCGTGATGTACGGGTAGACCGACGCGGTGAATACCGGAACATTCGTAAGATCACATAGTCCGGATAGCCGAAACGACCGGCCCAAGAACTTGCGTAGTGCTTCGGCGTATTCTGCGCTGAGGTACTTGTTCGGCGTGATGTACGCGAACTGCCCGCCCGGACGCAGAAGTTGGACTCCTCGTTCCATGAAAGGGACGAAAAGATCAAAGCCACCGCTCGCAGAGTCATACATCCCTCTCAGGGCGCTGCGGTATGCTTCAGACACGTCCTCCATCTGAACCATGTTGACATAGGGCGGGTTCGCGAGTACGACATCGAAGCCCTTCTCTCTGAAGACTTCTGCAAACTCGACGGGCCAGTCGAATCCACGAGGAGTGCGCTTTGAGCGAGTCCAGAGAGCTACCTGTTCCTTGAGAGCCAGCACCTCTTGACGCAGCGTCAGCTTCTGCTGTCCGTGGGCCATAAGGAAGTCTTCTTTGGCCTTCAGGTAATCTGTCACCAATTTGTCCTGAACAACCATCTGCCCCACGATTTCAGGGTTCTTTGCGCCAAGGCTGTCTCCCTGCTCAATCTTGAAGTCTAGGTTCGGCAGGGGTTCTGGTTTGACGCCCTCGTGGTCCACGGCCAGCGACAGCCAGAGGCGCAGCCGGGCGATGTTCACGGCAAACGGGTCTAGGTCAACGCCGTACAGATTGTGCTGGATTATCTCAAGCTTGCGATCGTATGCGGTCTTCGGATCCAAGTTCTTAGCCTGAAACAGGCATTGGCGCAGCGCAAAGAGTTCGTGCAGCATTCCGAGAAGATACGCACCTGAACCGCAGGCCGGGTCCACGGCCGTCATACGTCTGAGCGCGCCGAGCACCGCCTCCGAATCGTGGAGACCAGCCGGGTCGTGCCCTTCTACGAATCGCGCGACTGCCTCACCACGTTCTAGTGGGAGTGCCGAGCCAAGGTACCCCTTGAGTGCCTCTCGACACATGAAGGCCACGACGGGTCTGGGCGTGTAGTAGCTACCGGTCTCATGCCGTCCCGTCACGAGTTCCTCGAACACCCGCCCCAGCATCTCGGGGTCTACCGCCACTTCGATGTCCAGCGGCGTGCTTTCCGTTACCGTGAAGTTGAAGCTACCGAACAGGTCCTTGAGTATCGGCGGGAAGCAGTCGTCCGGAACGGTGATTCTCTCATCTCGGTCATCGTCATCCTCTTCAAACAGGCCGCCGTTGAGGTAGGGCACATCGCCTATCAGCATCTGGAGTAAGCTTCCATCTGCTCTGTCTCGGTTGGCGCCGCCGACATTCAGTTCCCGCGGGTCGTTCAGCGCCTGGAAAAAGAGCAGCCGCAGCCTGCTGCCGTAGAAGCTACCCGTTGGACCGCGATGCGCGGCGTAGTCGCGCCAGAGCGCGCTGAGGTAGTCTTCGGACTTGTTGAATCTCAGCCAGCCTTTCTTCTGCACGAAGACGACGAACATGAGCCGGTTGAACAGCTTCTGTGTGAAGAGCCGCTGGCGGTCTGAGCCCTTGATGCCCTTTACCTCGCCCTCTACATACTCAAACACGCGCTTGTACTCAGAGAAGAACTCATCCGTGACCTTCTCGACGTCAAACGCCTCATCGTGCCGATTCTGGACGGCAAGCGGTGACAAGCCAAAAAGGTCCGGGCTGATTGTCTCGGGAGCGAGCATGGAGATTCGCTCTGACGCAGTGCGGAGCTGCTCGGCAGGACCAACGCTGATGCGGCGGAAGAGGCGGCGGCGGTCGGCGGAGTCGTCGTACTTGACGTTGAGGAAGTGCCAGCGGTCTTGGCCTTTGTTGGAGAAGACGAAGAGCGAGTAAGGGTGGTTCTTGAGCAGGCTGGAGACCACCGGCCGTTCGTCGCCGAGGCGAAGTTGGTCGGAACTGAGCTTGGAGTAGATGACTTGGAACTTGTCTTCTGCGCCAGCGGTGGCGAAGAGCACCGGGTCATCAGCCAGCGCCGCCCGCGCCGATTCCGACAGCTCCCGACGCGACAACCCTTCCATCTTGCGCGTGTATCCGAGTTCACGCCAGACCAGTTCCTTCAGCGGCTCTATACCACGCAGCCCCTGTAGCAGTCGAAGGACATTCTCCTGCCGACTCTTGTCAGCCATCATCGCGCCTCCATCTGACCGCCAACTCGGCCAAACACGGTGACTGTTATACAGTCGCAGGAGGCGAGTGTCAAGCAGCGGCGTTCACGCCGCTCCAGCTACGGCTTCGGCGCTTCGATAGTGAAGACGTCTTTGCGGATCCGGGCGAGGACCGCGGGGTCGCAGCCGCGGGCTGTCCACTCAACGCTGGAATCGAGACTCGACCGAGTGCTGGGCGTCCAGAAGTGGGGCAGACCCCGCAAGGGAAGATAGAGAAGTGTCCCTAACAAGATGAGGCCAACAATCGTGCGCGGAGTGCTGTTCCTGTCCGAAGCTGCAAGCCGCGAGCCTCAAGCCACAAGCCTGCTGGACGTATCCGGCCGCAAGGTGCTCAACCTGAAGCCGGGCGCGAATGATGTGCGGGCGTTGGCCCCGGGCGTCTACTTCATGCGTCAGGCGTCAAGCGTGGAGCATCAAGCGTCGAGCGTCATCAAGGTCGTGGTGGCGCGCTAGCGCGCGAGAGTAGAGAGTCGTCGGAATTCGAGTGGGGCGGGTGCAAGCCCGCCCCATGTTTCTGAGCCGGCCGAGCCGCAGTCGGCGTTCCGGAAGGCGGGTTGACGACCGAGGTGGTTTGCGCTTGCCGAGTCCGACGCTATAATAGAGCCATGCGGTTCAGGAGACTGCTCGTCTACGTGGACGCTTCGGTCGTCGGCGGCTGCGAGGACGCTGAGTTCAAGGCAGACAGCCTGGCGTTGTGGCGACGTTTCGTTGATGGTCGCTACACGCTCGTGCTTTCGGCTCACACCTTGCGCGAATTGGCAGGTGCGCCGGAGGCAGTTCCTGCGCATCTCGACGAAGTGCCCGATACCTGTCAACTGCTGTTGAACGATTCCGAGGAGGCCTCGGAGTTGGCGGCTGAGTACCTGCGACACGGGATACTTGGCCCGGGCTCGCACGCAGATGCGCTGCATATAGCACTGGCCACCATCGGCCAGGCAGACGTCCTGGTGAGCTGGAATTTCCGGCACATCGTGAACCTGGGCAGGATCAGGTTGTTCAACGGTGTGAATCTGGAGCTGGGCTACGGTCCGTTGGAGATCCGCACGCCCAAGGAGGTGCTGGGGTATGAAGAAGACGTTTGACGCCGTCGCATGGATGCGCCGCAGGAGAACCGAGATTGACAAGGAAGATGAAGGGCTCACCTGGGAGGAGCGCAGCCGCAAGACCGTCGCGCTGCTGGAGGGGAATCCGCGCTGGGAACGTCTGAAGAAGCGGACCAGACAGTCTGTCTCTACCTACGATGTGACTCGCGTCGCCGAGCCGGCAACGAGCGAGCCGACGGTCCTGTCGGACAGACCCTCGAGTTCGGACTGCGACAAAAGCGGCGGATAGCACTTCTCCCGTACCGACACGCCGGGGTTCCGGTCCGTGAAGAAGGCGGACGTGGCGCGCTAGCGCGGAAGAATGGAGAGTCGAGAGTAGGGAGTCGTCGGAATTCGAAGGGGGCGGGCGTGAGCCCGCCCCTTGAGCTTGCGGCAGAAAAGGGACGAAGCTACGGCTTCGGCGCTTCGATGGTGAAGACGTCTTTGCGGATCCGGGCGAGGACCGCGGGGTCGCAGCCGCGGGCGGTCCACTTGTCCAGCAGCACCTGCGCGGCCATCGCCAGGGTCTCGCCCGAGATGAGCTGCTGCCGGCTTAGCTTGTAGAGCTGCCGGCCGAAGTTCAAGTAGGAGACGTATAGCGAAGTCGAGACGCCGGCGGCGTTGATGACCTCTTTGACCTTCATCTCCATGGCGTAGACCTGATTCATGGCTGCTTCGTAGCGCGCAGCCATGTCTTCACGCAGGTCGGTGAGCGTTTCGTTTACGCGCTTCAGGTTGTATTTCGCCTTCCAGCGGTCGGCCCTCTTCTTCGGGTCAGTCATGTCTTACCTCCACTAGTTCTGGTTCAATCCTCTCTGCATTGTACATTGGCCATACTGACGAGTCAAGTGTGGCAAGACCGATAGATAAAGCACCGATATTATAGATGATATGACATTCCACTACTGGCTTGTATTTGGACTGGGGGGGTGACTCCCCCAGTGACCTATTGAGTGACGTGACTAATGATATTCCAGGCTATATTTAGAGTGACTTCACGGGTGACCTGTTTGGTGACTTGGCGAGTAAAATGTGTAGTGACTTGTCTAGTCAGGTATCGGGTGGTATATAGAGTCATTTGCATAGTCAACTGTTGAGTGATCCTTCGTGTCAGTTGTACGGCTAGTTCCTGAGTGATTCTTGCAGTTACTTGTCGTTTGACTTGTCTGATGACTTTACGAGTCGCTTGGTAAGTCGAGTTCTCTGTTGGGTTTGCGGTTTGGTCAACAAGTGGCTCGGCCGGAGCTTTTGTGCCCCGGCCGAGAGATTGGCTGCCAGACGAAATGCGGCCTAGCGCGCGATGATGACCCTCGTGACGACGCCCGACGCATCACGCACCACGCCTGACGCCGAACGCACAAAGTAGACGCCGGGACTAAGGCGGCTGACGTCGTTCGCGCCGGGCCGTAGGTCCATCACCTTGCGGCCATCAAGGGAGAAGAGGGAGGAGGGAGGTGAGAGGAGAGAGGAAGGCAGGAAGAGGATGTTGCGGACGATGGCGGGGAGACGAGAACCGTCAGCGGTTCGGTGTGGCTGTTCCTGAACTCCGGGTCTTGAGGTGCGGTACACGCTGTAGAGCTGCCCGGATGGGGCGCGAAAGAGGACGTAGACTCGGCCATTTACGTCTGACGCGATACCGCATGGAGCACCGTTCATGGTGGATACCTGTTCCGGTTGAGACCAGTTGCCTCCGGTGGTGTAGTTCACCCCAACGTAGTTGAGGGTGCGTATCTTCCATGCCGACCAAACGATTCCTTCAAGATCGGTCGCGGCAAGGCCTCGGCCGGAAGCGTAGTCAGTAACGAGCCGGGTGTCGACCTCTACGGTGTCCACTACAAGCGCAGACTGCAGCCAGAACCCGCCCATCTGCGAGTAGAGAAGCCACAGCCGCCCGGCCGAGTCAGCGGTTACAGCCGGGGCCGAGCCGTCCCAGGAACAACAGCGGCGCGAGGTGTCGTGCTGCACTACGCTCAACATGGCGAACGAGTCGCCGAAGGCGGACATGTCATAGGCGGCCCACAGTCCGGAGTCCGGTCGGGCAACGAGCGTCGGTGCATGGAAGTTCGTCTCGATCGGGCTTCCCATTCCCCGAGCGATGTAGCGCGGAGCACGCCAGGAATCGCCGTTCCAGGTGGTGTACACCGCTGAGGAGTAGCTGAAATCGGAGTAGGGCGTCAGCGTGGCGAACCCCAGGTACCAGTTACCCTTGACGTCGCCGGCGAAGGACATCGGTCCCACAACCGGGGATCCCGAATAGGCTCTCACCGGGGCGTGCCAGCCGGCCGAGTCCCTGAAGGCAGTCCATACGCCGGCGCTGTCGGAGTCCTTGTACCAGGCAGACCACAGTCTTCCCGAGGCGTCACGACCCATGCCCGGATCGTGGAAGACCGGGTTTGAGTCGGGTAGAGCGAGTTCAGTGGGCAGCGACCAGGTGTCTCCGGTCGTCCAGCAGGCCAGCACGCGCGGCGGCGCGGTCGACACAACAGTCGTCCAGATGGTGTCACCGGCACCGGCGCTTAGCGCCTGACCGGCAGTAGAGGAACTGCCGCCCAGGAGCGGCACCGGGTCAGACCATTGTCCGAAGCAAGCCGTGAGCATCAGCCAGCACACGGCGAGCGGCACTGACTTTGATCTTACGGATCCTCCCTACCGCGTGATGACGATTTTGGTTGCGACGCTCGACGCATCACGCACCATGCTAGACGCCGAACGCACGAAGTACACGCCGGGGCTCAGGGCGCTGACGTCGTTTGCGCCGGGTTTGAGGCCGAGGACTCTGCGGCCATCGAGGGAGAACAGGGAGGAGGGAGGAGAGAGGAGTGAGGAGGGCAGATTGAGGACGCCGCGGACGAGGGTTGCTGCGTTCGTCGTTCGGAGTTTGGCGTTCGGCGTTTCTTCGATGCCGGGAACCGCTCCCAGCTTCCCCCAGAGGCGGTTGGCGCCGTAGTAGCGGCCCAGCGCCGAGTCGGTCCAGCAACTGTAGAGCAGGAGCAGGTCCGGGCCGCCTCCGTACACCGCGTCGTATCCGTTGCCCGGGTCGTTACCGGGTACTCCGAACCAGTCGCTGACGTGACTCACGTTCCCGGATGAGTCGACCCTACCCGTAGAGAAGATGGTCGAATCAGAGTATTCCCAGCGGCTCCAGAGCACCCTGAACCCGGCCGCATCGGACGTGACGCGCGGCAACTGCTCATCGTAGGTGGTAGCGCCAACGATGATTCCATTCGGGTCAAGCACGGTCCCGTCAGCACGGACCCTGGCGGCGAAGACGTCGTACGTCGACTGGCGCGTATCTTCCCAGGTCACAAGCGCGCCGGTCGCTCCGCAGGCTGCCGCCGGCCTTCTCTGGTCACCGGTATTGCCGCTGACCAGGAACCTGGGCCCGGATACCGTACCTGCCGTGGTGACACGCGCTCCAAAGATGTCGCTCTCGCGCGCGTAGAGACCGATCCCCGACCAGAAGACCAGGTAGTTGGTGCCGGCAAAGCAGACCGCCGGTTCCAGGTCGTAGAAGGTGTCGGCAGCGGCCACCGCAAAGCCATTCGGGTCGAGCACGACTCCAGCCGGACTGACGCGCGCGGCGTATATGCAGTCGTTCGTCAGCGAGCGGATGTCCTGCCAGACGACCAGGAAGTTCTGGCCGTCGAAGGCGATGTCAGGTAGTTGCCGGTACGAAGCTTCGTCGCAGACGACGATACCGCCCGGGTCGAGCACGGTGCCGTCACTGCTTACCCTCGCGCAATAGATGCTCGAGCCATCGATGCCGTTGGCTTGATCCCACGCCACGAGGTAGAGCGAATCGCCGTACCCGGTCGCGAGGTCGGCCTTGCTCGCCGGCGTCGAGCTGACAGTCAGTCCGACCGGGTCCAGCACGGTCCCGTTGGCGCTGATCCGCGCGGCCTGTACCGCATCGCCCCGCCCGCGTGTCTCCAGCCAGGCGCTGAGGAAGTCGGTTCCGTCAGACGAACCGCTCGGGCGGTATTGGGCGTCGACGCCGATGGGGAAGGAAGTGAAGGGATACAGCACTGCGCCTTCCGGACTGATGCGCGTGCAGAACACATTGTCCTCGTAGTAGTTGGTTTCGTAGGCGCTGAAGGCAACCAGGAAGTTCGCCGTGTCCGACGCCACGCTCGGGAACGAGGGGAGGTAGCCGGCAAGGTCAGGCCGAATCAGACCGGAGTCGAGCGGCACGCCGTCAACGGTTATCCGGCGTCCGCACAGCGAGCCGGTCTCCCACGAAGGGTCGAGTTCACACCACATGACCAGGTACTGGCTCCCGTCGAAGCCGACGGACGAAAACATGTCATAGTCCGGGCTGCTGCTCAACTGCACCCCCGAGCTGTCAATCAGATTGCCCGACGTCGATACCCGCGCCGCGAACAAGTCGGGCTGATCCAGCCCCTCGGACCACGCGGCCAGGAAGCACGTATCGCCGAATGCGACAGCCGGGATTGCCTGCATCATCGCCGGGTTGTGGCGCAGGAAGATGGCCGTGTCCAGAACCACGCCGCCCGTCGATACTCTCGTGGCCTTGGCGACGGCAGAGGTGTACGTGCTGTCGATCGCCTGCCACGCAACCAGGTAGACTCCTTGTCCAAACGCCACCGTCGGCATCCCTTCGGCCCACGCGGGGTCCGGGGCAACGGGGATCGGCAGCGTGTCCAGCACCTGCCCGTCGGTAGTCACTCGCCTGGCATACACGTCGCTGTACCCGTAGGGGTTCTCGGTCCAGACCACCAGACAGGTGGAGTCACCGTCGAATGCGACTGCCGGAGCGGTCTGTAAGTCTGAGCTTTCATAGACGAGGAACGAGTCGACCAGTACCCCGGTGGAGTCCAGTCTTGCTCCCCAGATGCCGTTGTCGTCAGGAGTCCATACCGCGAAGAAGTCCGATCCCAGACCGGTGAGAGCCCGGCTCACTCCCGACGACGAGTACCCCCGGTCAGTGAAGAGGATTCCACTGGTATCGAGCAGAGTCCCGTCCGAGGCTACGCCGCTGGTGCGAGCGGAGTAGTCGCTCTCGTCCGACCACAGCACGCGCCAGCCGCTGCCGTTCGACGCCGCGCCACACGAGTACTGCGAGCCGGCCGCGGGAACAGGAGTGATGCCGGTATCGACCAGGAAGGCATCGCCGAAACGCCCGGCATGTCCGACGTCCCTGGTGCGAGTGACTGAACGTTGCCGACTTGGTTTCTGTGGCGGCCACGCCGGTGCCTGGCGGTGAGCCGACCGGAGATCGGCGGTCCGGCTGTGGCCGGTGTAGTGTTTGCCGGAGCGGTGGTTTGTTCCTCTGAATGCCCCTGTCTCGCCGGCAGCCGGCAGGTTCGACAGGGCGCACGCAAGCGCCGTACAGATCACTGCTATTCGTGACATGTCGTCTCCTTCTGCGGTGTTGAGCCGTGCAATGCCTGACTCACAAGGTTCTGATCGGTTCTGCCCTACCTCGTCACGACCACCTTCCGGACAGCTTGTGTTTGAGTTTGCAGTTGGGTCTCGCGGACGAAGTACACACCCGGGCTGAGGGCGTTGATGTCATTTGCGCCGGGCTTGAGGCCGAGGACTTTGCGGCCGGAGATATCCAGCAGGGCGATTTCAGATTGCAGATTGTAGGTTGCAGATTGCAGATTGAGGACGCCGCGGACGATGGTCGGTCCGGAGTTTGGCGCTCGGCGCTCGGCGTTTGGCGTTCTCTCCGAGACGGCGGTGACTTGATTGTAGTACTCGCTTGCCCATTTGCAGCGCAGGGCCAGTTCCGACGTGTCGCGTTCTGAGGGAACTTGGCCTGAGTCTCCGAACGGTGAGCCGATGACCGCATACGAGAACGTCAGGACCGAGTCAGGGGCGATGTCAAAGGGCCCGGTTGCGAGCAGCATCCGTTTGTCGCCGGGCGTCGCGTCGAGCGAGTCGTAGGGTTCGTAGGCCCCGGTCTGGTAGTTGTAGCCGGCCAGGGTCAGGTACTGAGCGGAGTCGTTCGTCGGTTCGACATTGAGCGTGAAGATCTTGAACGCGGTCAGGCCGAGTGATTCCGGAGATTCGAGCTGCATCACGGCGACCGCACCGGGCGTTCCCGACTCCCACGTCGAGCCGCTCGCCTCGTAGTTGTTGTAGTCATACGCGAAACCGGTGTTCTGTACTCTGATGGTTTCCTGTCCAACTACGTAGGTGTGATCGAGTATCAGTCCGACCATGTCGTCGGTCGCATCGCCGATGTCGGCGTCCAGCACCGGGCCGAAGCACGCGTCGTGAATCGAGTCGCCCGAGCAGTTGCGCAACTCGTACTTGAGGAAGAAGAAGTCCTCGGCCAGCGAATCGTCGAACCCGAAGGCGGTGAGGTAGACATCAATGCCGATGGGCCGGCCCGGTGAAGTGTGAACGGCAGGGTTCGAGTCGCAGAAGCAGCACCACATGTCCCGGTCCGAACGCGGGTCCTGTGGCGCCATCGGGAACCGGCTCAGCGGCGGCGGCCAATCGCCCGGGTACACATAGATGCGGTCGAGGGAATCTCCGTTGCCCCCACGCCAGTTCTGGCAGAGCGTCGGATAGCCCTCGGTTCCGCCGGAATTGGGATTGTAGAGCACGGTGGTGAGTGTTTCGGGGGAGACCGAGTCCATGACTGCGCCGACCCAGATTCCCGCGCCGAAGACGTAGTAGTTGCTCAAGGGTTGCGGCCACGTCCCAGCCGCGGCGTTGTTGATGATTCCCCAGCGGCCGTCGTTGGTGAACGGCGCCTTCCAGTGGTTCAGGTCGAACCACTTGATATCACCGATTGCCAGCGCCAACGCCGGCACAAGCAGCGCGAGCAGCAACAGTCTCTTCACTTTGCCTCCTGTCTGGGACCGCATGACAGCTAACCTGGTTCTGTTATACACCGGTTCGCACCAGCTGTCAAGACGTTCCTGCGACCGCGTCGCGACTTGCGAGTTGTCGGCGGATTTGACAGGCGAACAGGAGCGAATAAGATACCCGATGGCCGGGCACACTGGCGTTTCTCCCCGCAAACCAGCACAGGTTCTCGCGGACATCAAACGCGGGAAGTTCGTGCCTGTGTACGTCCTGTTCGGGGCGGATTCGGCCGCGGCGGACGAGTTGCTGCGGGCGCTGAAAGAGGCGCTGGTCCAGCCCGGGATGGAGGCATTCGACTTCGAGTCGGTTCACGCCGACGAGTTGGAGGTGCCGATCCTGCTCCAGCACATCCGGCAGCCGCCAGTAGCATCGAAGCGGAGGTTGGTTGTGGCGCGCGGGATCGACCGGCTCTCCAAGGGCCGGAAGAAGAAGGGCGAGGATGAGGAGGAGTCGGCCAAGGGCGGCCAGTTGGGCGAACTACTGACCGGACTGGCAGCGCTGCCGGAAGCCTGCGCGGTAGCGGTCACCTGTGACTACAGCGAGCCAGTGAAGAATGCGCTGGACCGTGCCGGCCTCGCCATGTACGTCGTCGACCTCAGGCAGCCGGCCGCGGCCGAACTTTCTGCCCTGATTCATCGCCGGTCAAAGGAACTGGGCATGTCGCTGGAACCAGCAGCCGTGCAGTTGCTGCTGGATGTGTCTGGGGAGGAGACGACACTGCTTCTAGGCGAACTGGAGAAGCTGGCCACGGTGGTTGAGCCGGGCGCTACCATTACGGAGGAAGAAGTGCGGAGACTGGCGGGCCAGTCGCGCGAATTCGAACTGAACGAGTACGTCGGCCGGGTGACACGCGGCGACGGCGCCGGCGGGTTGGCAGTGCTGGAGCGGCTGCGCAACTGGGGCGAGGAGCCGATAAAGACCGTCGCCTGGCTGTCGGGTGCGTTTCTGCGGCGGGTTTCCTACTCGGACGACACCAAGCGCGCTCGGTTATGCCTGCTTCAGCTCTACGAGATCAACCGGGACATCATCAGTGGACACCCGGAGCCGTTTGCGCTTCTGGAGACGTTTACAGTCTGCGCCGCGTGCCCGGCGAAAGAGAGTTACTGCCCGGTCTTCATCGACACGAGGGCGCCTGAATTCTGCCTGAGGCGCAAGGTGCGTCGTGACCGGGCCCGCCCATCCCTGAAGGGAGTCTTGAGTGCCGACCAATGAGCCGAAGTTCGATGCTGCAGGAGCCATCTGACCATGTCGAATGACGAGTCGGGAATGAGGAGTGAGAAGAGGACGGACGGTGAGAGGACGAGAGTCGCCTACCCGGCAAGGGAGATTGAGAAGCGCTGGCAGGAGTTCTGGCAAGAACAGGGAACGTTCCACACCGAGCCGGACCCGAAGCGCAAGTTCTACGTTCTCGTCATGTTCTTCTATCCGTCCGGCGACGTCCACATGGGCCATTGTCGGAACTACGTCATCGGCGATGTGCTCTGCCGGTTCCGGAAGATGCAGGGCTATGATGTACTACATCCGTTCGGCTGGGATGCATTCGGGCTGCCGGCCGAGAACGCGGCCATAGCCCACGGAAATCATCCGAGCTATTGGACGTTCGAGTCGATCAAGACTGCCCGGCAGAGCCTGAAACTGCTGGGTATCGGCTACGACTGGGACCGCGAGGTAACGACCTGCCTGCCCGAATACTACCGCTGGAACCAGTGGTTGTTCATCAAGCTGTACGAGCGCGGGCTCGCCTACCGCAAGGAAGCGTCGGTGAACTGGTGTCCCAACTGCCAGACCGTTCTGGCCAACGAGCAGGTCAAGGAAGGTGTCTGCTACCGGTGCAAGGCGACCGTTGACAAGCGCAAGCTGACGCAGTGGTTCCTGAAGATCTCCCAGTACGCCCAGGAACTGCTCGACGGCATCGACAAACTCGATCGCTGGCCCGAGAACGTAAAGACGATGCAGCGGCACTGGATAGGACGGTCCGACGGCGTCGAGGTCGATTTCTCGCTGGCCGAGACCGGAGAGAAGGTGCCGGTTTTCACGACCCGGCCGGATACGCTCCATGGCGTCACGTTCATGGCGCTGGCCCCGGACTCGGTATTGGCAGAGACGATTGCCAGGGGAACGACGCATGAGAAGGAAGTCGAGGAGTTCCGCAAGCGTATCAATGTGAGGCCGGAAATCGAGCGTCTGGCCGCCACCGGGGACAAGGAAGGCGTTTTCACCGGCAAGTACGCAGTCAATCCGCTGACCGGCGATCAGGTGCCGATCTACCTGGCGGATTTCGTCCTGGCATCCTACGGCACCGGGATGGTCATGGCCGTCCCGGGGCACGACCAGCGCGATTTCGAGTTCGCCCGGAAGTACAAGATCCCCATCAAGGTCGTTATCGAGAGTCCGAAGTCCGGAGTTCGAAGTCCGAATGAGCTGACAGAGGCCTACACGGATGTTGGTGTGATGGTCAACTCCGGGCAGTTTGACGGGACGCGTTCGGATGTGGGGATGGTGAAGGTCTCCGACTACCTCGAGCGAGCGGGCACGGGACGGCGCGTTGTCAACTTCCGGCTCAAGGACTGGCTGGTCTCACGCCAGCGGTACTGGGGCACGCCGATTCCCATGCTTCACTGCCAGGATTGCGGCGTGGTGCCGGTGCCCGTCGAACAGCTGCCCGTGCTCCTGCCGGAGGACATCAAGGACTACAAACCCAAGGGCAAGTCGGTGCTGGAGGGCGTCGAGTCTTTCATCAACACGACCTGCCCGAAGTGCGGCGGGCCGGCGCGGCGCGACCCGGACACGATGGACACGTTCGTCGATTCTTCCTGGTATCACCTGCGGTACACGGATGCTCACAACGGCCAGTTGCCGTTCGGCAAGAACGAGGCGGACAAGTGGCTGCCGATTGATGAGTACATCGGCGGCATAGAGCACGCCACCGGCCACCTGATATTCTTCCGGTTCTTCACCCGAGCGCTGCACGACATGGGGATGCTCGCGGTGGCGGAGCCATGCCTGACGCTTCATACACAGGGGATGGTCAGTCTGGACGGGGTGACGATGTCGTCGTCCAAGCGCGTGGGGGTCTGGGTCGGCGAGTTCGTGCCGGAGCACGGGGCGGATGTCGGACGGCTGGCAGTGTTGTTCGCGGCGCCGCCGGAGAAGGGGATGGACTGGACGGAAGACCTGGTGACCGGCGTGACCCGCTTCGTGAATCGGCTTTGGCGGCTGTACGAGGGCAATGCCGAGCGGGTGCGATTCGAGCGTCCGGATACGGGCAGGCTGACCGGCAACGAGCTGAAGCTGTACACTCGCTTGAACCAGACCATCGCCAAGACCATCGCTGACTGCGAGGGGTTCCAGTTCAACACGGCAATTGCGGCACAGATGGAGTTCCTGAATGATCTGTCCGCTTTCACGGACCGGGAGTCGGCGGTGTACGGCTTCGCGCTCGGTCAGCTCATCCACCTGCTCGCGCCGTTCACGCCGCACCTGGCCGAGGAACTCTGGCACCGGTCGCGGCCGGATGCCGGTTCCTTGTTCGGCGAGCGCTTCCCTGAGGCGGACGCGAAGTTCCTCGTATTCGACGAGATGGTTATTCCGGTGCAGGTCGACGGCAAGGTGCGTGACCGAGTATCGGTCCTGCGCACGGCGACGGAATCCGAGGTGAAGGAGGCGGCCCTGGCGAGTCCGGGCATCGCCGCCTTCCTGGCCGGACGGCAGGTGGTCAAGGTAATCTACGTGAAGGACCGACTCGTGAACATGGTTCTCGCAAAGGAGCAGCAATGAAGACTTGGTTCTGGGTTGTGCTGGTTGTCTGTCTCGGGCTCGCGGGGTACTTGGTGTGGAGTCTCGCGGCGGGGCCGAAGGCGACGGCGAAATCGGCGTCGGTGCCATTCGAGGTCGGGGCCGAATCGGTGGCGGTCTATGAGCAGCGAGTGGCCGAACTCGAGACCCAGGTTGACAACCTCAAGAAGCGCATGGTGGCGGTCGGCACGGCCGAGCGGCGAGAGGTCAAAGCCCGCCTGGCCCGATTTGAGGCGCAGATAGCCGATTTGCGGCGCGCCATCGCCAAGTGGCGCGTAGCCCGGGGTGGCGATGCACCGAACGAAGCGTACCGCCAGTGTCTGATTCTGTACGGCGAGGCCCGCGGGGTCTGCGGGGCGCTGGCGCCGGACACGCTCGGCAGAGAATGATCGATTCCAGAGCACGAAGAGTGAATTCCGGCCGGAACTCCGGAGTGGTCTCGCTTGAGATTCGAACCCCGGCCTTCGGGGTCTCGCGCTGATGGACCGCGTTCTCGTCCTCGACTTCGGGTCGCAGTACAACCAGCTGATCGCGCGGCGCGTGCGCGAGTTGAAGGTATACAGCGAGATAGTGCCGCACGACATCAAGGCCGAGCAGGTGCTCGACCGAGGCGCCAAAGCGCTGATCCTCTCCGGCGGCCCGGCAAGCGTGCGACAGGACGGAGCTCCGCAGCCGGATCCGGCTATCTTCAACCTCGGTCTCCCCGTGCTGGGCATCTGCTACGGAATGCAGGTGACCGCGCAGATACTCGGGGGGAAGGTCGCGGGCGGGCACACACGTGAGTACGGCCACGCGCAACTGATTCCGACTCGTCCCAGCCGGTTGCTTTCGGGTCTTCCAGACCGGACGCAGGCCTGGATGAGCCACGGTGACAGCGTGACCGCGCTGCCGCCGGGTTTCATCACGATCGGCAGAACATCGAGCATCGCCTGCGCGGCCTTCGGAGACGAGGCGCATCGGATCTACGGCGTGCAGTTCCATCCCGAAGTCGAGCATACGCTGCAGGGACGGCAGATACTGGCTAACTTCCTGTTCCGGATCGCCGGCTGCCAGGCGGGTTGGACCATGGGGGCCTTCATCCGTGAAAAGACGCGAGAGGTGCGGAAACTGGTCGGGAAAGAGAAAGTGCTCTGTGCCGTCTCGGGCGGCGTCGATTCGTCCGTCATGGCCGCCCTGCTGGCGCGGGCGGTGGGGCCCAACCTGGTCGCGGTCTTCGTTGACAACGGGCTGTTCCGCAAGAATGAGCCGGAGCTGGTGCGCCGAGCACTCGGGGCACGGCTGAATCTCAATATGGTTGATGCGGGCGAGAGATTCCTGACCAGGCTGGCAGGCGTATCCAGTCCGGAGAAGAAGCGACGGATCATCGGACACGAGTTCATCCGCGTGTTTGAGGAAGTGGCGCGAACTCACGGGCCGCTGCGGTTTCTGGCGCAGGGCACGCTCTACCCCGACCTGATTGAGTCGCGTTCTGCGTTCGGCGGACCGTCCGCGACCATCAAGACGCACCACAACGTCGGCGGTCTGCCCAAGAACATGAAGCTCGAGCTGATTGAACCGCTGCGCGAGCTGTTCAAAGACGAGGTGCGCGAGTTGGGGCGCGCGCTCAGATTGCCGGCGACGCTCCTCGGCCGGCACCCGTTTCCCGGTCCGGGTTTGGCAGTGCGAATCCTCGGTCCGGTAACGGCCGAGCGTGCGCGGCTGGTGCGTGAAGCAGATGACGTTTTCATCAGCGAGTTGCACAGGGCAGGCTTGTACGACAAGGTCTGGCAAGCCCTGACCGTGCTGCTTCCGGTGCGTTCGGTTGGCGTGATGGGGGATGAGCGGACATACGAGAACGTTGTGACGCTGCGCGCGGTCACGTCTACCGACGCGATGACCGCAGACTGGGCGCGGTTGCCGAACGACTTCCTCGCGCGGGTTTCGAACCGCATCATCAACGAGATACGCGGCATCAACCGCGTCGTCTACGACATCAGTTCCAAACCCCCGGCGACAATCGAGTGGGAGTAGGTGGCCGCAGGGGTGCGGGCTCAGGAGATAGGTAACAGGTTATTATCAGGACATAGGTAACACATGGAGGTGTTCATATGTCTTGGATGGCTCGCGGGCTGCAACATGCTCGAGCTGAGTTCGTGATGATCGCGCGCGAGGCTGACGTCAACGTGAGCGAGGCGTGCCGGCGTTTTGGCATCAGCCGGAAG
>VGIR01000064.1 GCA_016867815.1 candidate division WOR-3 bacterium
AACGGTCCGCGTCACCGAAAGAAATTGACGCAACAGAGAGAGTTGCCTAAAGTGATGTGGGAGCCGCTAGGAATTTCAACTAACCGAGGGACATGCTCGCGAGATGTGAAGCTCCAGATTAGCGCGGAGAGAAGGTCTAACGCTTTCCGTCGTGCATGCGAGATATTCGTAGACGACGGCGCTTCAACCCTCTTGGCATACAAGGGCGATGGAGTGCAGAGCCTGGCTGCGCTCGCGCTGATGCGCCATGCCTCGGATAGGCGAGGGTCTGCGCGCAACCTTGTTGTCGCGGTAGAGGAACCGGAATCGCACCTCCATCCTCGGGCCATCCACGAACTGAAGGCGGTGCTGGATGACCTGTCGCGACGGCATCAGGTTGTGCTCACCACGCACTGCCCTCTCTTCGTCGATCGTGCTGATATTCAGCAGAACGTAGTAGTTTTCGAAGGTCACGCACGCGCTGCCAGGTCCATTCAGGAAGTGCGCGATGTACTCGGGGTACGCGCCTCAGATAACCTACGCCACGCGGAGTTGGTCCTGGTTGTGGAAGGTATGAGCGACAAGGTCATGCTGGATGCCATCTTGGGCATCGCTCCGGGCTCGCTGCAGACGGCGTTCCGCGACGGCGCCATTGCCGTGTCTGCGCTGGCGGGAGGCAGCAAGCTGACATACCAACTGGGTATTCTTCGCGACTCGCTAGCCCTGTACCACTGCTTTCTCGACAACGACGACACAGGACGGACAGCAATTGAGGATGCTTGGGTCGCGGGCCTAGTCACCGATGCCGACTATCACCTCGCAAGCTGCCCGGGCATGACCAACTCGGAAATCGAAGACTTGCTTGACGTGGACGTCTATCGGGCTGCCATCGAGAATGCGTACCGAATCTCACTTTCAGTGAAGCAGTTCCGGCACGGCAAGGCCAAGTGGAGTGATCGACTGAGGAAGGTGTTTGAAAGCCAAGGGAAGATATGGAACGACCGTACCGAGTTGGAAGTCAAGACCAGGGTCGCCGACTGTGTCCATGTCAACCCCGGTCAGGCGCTGCATCCGGCCAAGCGAGCGTCTTTCGATGCTTTCACTAGCGCGGTTGAAGTGAGGTTGACCGAGCTGAAGCGCTCGCGCGAGTAGGAACCGCGGCCTATCGGCGCCGGCAACCGTTTTCGCGCGTCCAGGTAACTAGGGGAAACCAGGGACGGGCACGCCACCTCGGGAAGCTCCCACGAGGCATTGCAGATTGGCGCGGGCGTAGCCCGCTGGCCTCAAGCCTCCAGCTAGCCCAAGCACAAGCTCAAGCCGGCTGACCGCTGCGGACCGGTCGAGTCAGGACCGAGGTCGGTCGGCCACGCTGGCGACGGCCTCGTTCACGGGCGCATGGACGATGCCAAGCAGGCCGTCGATCGACAGGTCTTCGTCGATTTCCGGCCAGTGAATACCGTACGGCGAAAGTTCGAACCTGTCCCGCTGCGCCTGCGTAGCGCAGGCCAGCCGCTTGGACAGCTTCGCCAGGTCAAACCGGTATTGCCGGCCGTCGACGTCCATCGTCAGCGTCGTTCCGCTAATCCTGACGTCACTGACTTCATGAGCCTTAGTCATCTTTGAGATCCTGAAAGCGCTTCCATTCCGCTATGATGTAGTCGAAGTGCTGGAAGATGATGCTCCGCACCGTTCTGCGGTCCGCCGGACTCATGCCGTAGGCGTAGGCCTCCGTTATCTCGAATGCGCCGGCGTCGAGCCAGTACTTCGCCTCGGAGTCGGCCTTGCTGCAGTGAATGTGAATCGGTTCGTGCCCTTCGTTTGAGTAGAAGTAGAACCGCCAGCCGAGTATGAGCAGAATCGTGGGCATCGGAAGCAGAATAGCAGGACACCGCAGACTGTCAAGTCGGAACCGAAGCAAGCGGTAAGCTACCGACGACACGGCCGGCGAGAATCAGGGGAAATCAGGAGAATCAAGCATCCCATTTCGGGAAGCTAAGGGACATCCTCCGAGGCATTGCAGACTGCAGACTGCAGATTGGCGCGGGCGCAGCCCGCGCGGGCCTCAAGCTGTCAGCCGTGAGCCGGAAGCCATCGGCCGTCTACTGGCGGCTGACAGCGACATTGGCCTTGACCCGGTTGTGCGAGAAGACGGTTGACAATACCGGAATGCAGTCCTATCATGTGCCAGCGAACAGGAGGTCCTGTGATGAAGCTATTCCTGCTGCTGGCAGCCATGGCGTTGTTCATGGGCTGCAAGAAGAACCACCCGCCGGAGGTGACGGCCGTGTCGGCCGGCCCCGAAGTCTATCTCGAGGATACGAGTTACACCTTCACCGCAATTGCCACCGACCCTGACGGCGATAGCGTGGCCGTCCGCTTCGATTGGGGCGATTCCTCGGTCTCGAGCTGGTCCGGCTGGTTCGCAAGCGGGGACACGATTGCGCTGACTCACGCGTGGTTCAACGAGGGGACATACAGGATCGTCGTCCAGGCGAGGGACCAGAAGCTCCTCAGTTCCGACTGGGCCGGCGCGCCATCGACACCGGTAGTGGTGCGCCGGACGCCCGCCCCGTCGGCGGCACCGTCGGGTCCGGACCGAGGGGGCCAGGACTCTGCCTACACTTTCAAGGCCGCCGCCCTCCAACCATACAGCATCATGGTGGCGATCCGGTTCGCGTGGGGCGACGGCGACACGTCTGAGTGGAGCGCTTTCGTCGCCTCCGGCGAGTCGGTGAGTATGAGTCACGCATGGGCCGCGCCCGACACCTACGCGGTAACGGCGCAGGCCAAAGACACCGGCAATGCGCCGTCCCTATGGTCCGCCCCGCACAGCATCGTCATCCGTCCGCCGGACACGCTGCGCATCTGGCGCTTCCCGATAGCGTCCGGCGAAGCGACTTACTCGTACTCGTCGCCGGCAATCGGTCCGGACGGCACCATCTACGTCGGGTCATATGACAACTCGCTCTACGCAGTCAATCCCGACGGTACCCTCAAGTGGCGCTATCTGACCCAGGGGTCGGTGCGCTCCTCCCCGGCCGTCGCTACCGACGGTACGGTCTATGTCGGCTCGACCGGCGGCCTGTACGCCCTCTACCCGAACGGCGACCTCAGGTGGCGCATTCCGATGGCGGGGTCGGTGCGCTCCTCTCCGGCCATTGCCGACGACGGCACGGTCTATGTCGGCACAACCGGGGAGTTCCTATACGCCATCAGCCCGGACGGGATCCTCAAATGGGGCTTTCTGACCGAGAATGATGTCACCGCATCCCCGGCCGTTGCGACTGACGGCACGGTCTATTTCGGCTCCGCCGACCACCGCTTCTACGCGCTGAACCCGGACGGAACGCAGAAGTGGCACCTGGATCTTCTGGACAACTTCTACTACGCTTCACCGGCCATCGGCTCTGACGGCACGGTCTACTGCGGCTCGGACCTGAACCGGATGAATGAGAGCTTCCACGCGCTGAATCCTGATGGCACCCGCAAGTGGTCTCTGATGGCCGGCGGCGATGTCCGGTCCTCCCCGGCAATTGCGCCCGACGGCACGGTCTACATCGGATCGCACGACAGCTACCTCTACGCCCTGAACCCGGACGGCTCAGTGAAATGGAGCTACCAGACCGGCGGGTACATCACCTATTCCTCCCCGGCAATCAGCTCCGACGGCACGGTCTACGTGGGCTCGCAGGACAACTCCCTCTATGCGCTGAACCCGGACGGTACGCTGAAGTGGCGATACGAGACCGACGGCGACGTCAGATCCGCGCCGAGTATCGGCCCTGACGGGACTGTCTACTTCACCAGCAACGATGGTTACCTGTACGCGCTCAAGGGATCCGGCACTCTGGCTGATTCGCCGTGGCCCAAGTTCCACCATGACACGAGGAACAGCGGCCGCAAGGGTGGAAGGCGATAGAACGATAGGGACGCCGGCATCGGGTCTCAACGCGCGGACGGCTCCCTTCCGCCAGCGCAAGCCGGTTGGCCGCTTCCGGCCAGTTCTCGTCCCTTTCCTCTCAGCCTCTTCCTTCCTCTCCCCTATTCCTGAGTACAAGCCCCGCGGTTCATTATAGTGAACCGGGAGTCTCGGGGACGAACGAAGCCCCAAGCCACAAGCATCAAGCTAACCCAAGCGCAAGCTAGAGGCATTTCAGATTGCAGATTGTAGATTGAAGATTGGCCAGACCGTCAGCAGCCGACCACTTGACCACTGGATCACTAGACCACTGGATTCCTCGACCCCTCTTCCCTTCGATTTGACACCCCGGCTCTCGGCCATCCCGCGGCCGAATACGGACCTGAAGCCGCCGGGGTAGCCGACTCTGGCCGGCCTCTCCTGCCCTCCATCCCCTGCCCGCCGGCAGCGGATTCCCTGGCGTCGGTGCTTAGGAGGAGGTTCCGGACCCTGAACGGGGAAGGACGAAAGGGACCTGCCGGCCGAGTCTCTGCCACGGCCTCTTGAGACGCGTCTGGTCAACTCGGTCAAGCTGGTCGGCAATGCTCGCGTCCGTCATGCCGGTTTGCCCCAGCAGTTCCCGCATGCGCTCCCGCCCCAGCCGGTCGTCGCACCTGGACAAACCGTAGAGGGCCTGTCCCGGCCCGCGGGCCACGCCCAGGGCCAGCAGGATGGCCAGCGACTCGGCGAGTATCGGCACTGCCTGCTCGTGCAGGCCCTGGTCCACGAGGATGAGCCCGATGTTTGCCAGTTCGGTTGCCACGCCTGCCTGATAACCGAGCTCGCGCTCCAGGTCCAGCGCGCGCCGGTAGAACGTCAGCGCCTCGTCCAGTTCGCCCCGGCAGCGGTGGATGGTCGCGATCTTGCCCAGGTAGTTCGCCATCACCCAGCGGTCGTCGGTTTCGCGGGATACCGCAAGCGCTGCCCCGTGGTACTCGAGTATCTTGCCGAAGTTGGTCTTGTCCCAGCACAGGAACGCGAGGTTGGCGATGGCGCCCGTCTCGATCCGCCGGTCGCGGATCTCCCGGGCCAGCGCCCGTGACATCTCGCAGTACTCCACTGCCCGGTCGTGATGGCCGGCGTCGGAGCTGACGAGCCCGATGTTGCTGAGGACCATTGCCTGCCCGTGCCGGTCGCCGGTCTCCTGGTACAGCTTCAGCGCGTCCTCGTAGTAGCTCAGCGACTTGACAGGCTCGCCGCCGACGTAGTGCAGGACCCCGATGTTACAGAGCGCCGACGACTGCTCGGCACGGTCCCCGGTTTCGCGCGCGAGCCGGAGCGCAGCTTCTGACTTTTGCAGAGCCAGGTCGAACCTGCCCTGGTCCCGGAGAACCACGCCGCCGCGGTTCAGGGCGGCTGCCTGCCCCAGTCTGTCGGAGCACTGCTCCGCCACCCGGGCGGACTCCTCGGAGCTTTCGAGGGCCTGCTCCAGCCGACCCGAGGTTTGCCGGCAGCGTCCGACCAGACCGTGGAGCGCGACCAACTCGGTCCCGGTTGCGCTCTTCATCGCCGCCTGAAAGTGGGCGATCGCCTCATCCCACAGGCACTGTGCCATCGCGGCCCTTCCCCGCGTGAAATGTGACCTGACTGCCGGCTTGGACTGAGGCAGGCCGTCAAGGTAGTCCATTCAATCCTCCCGGTACCGCGCCGCCGCGTGCAGTTTCTTCGTGCTGCCTTTCGGCCCTGACGGACAGACCGAACCAGTTCCCGGTTGAAGACGGGAGAGGGATAGAGCAGGGCAGGACCACCTCGGAAGGGACAAGAGCATCCACAAGGATTCTACGCCCGCCTCACCGCGTGTCAATCGCTTGCCGGCGGCTCGCCAGAGGAGCGGCTCCAACAACCTGACCGCGCCCCTGGTCGCTACAAGAAAAACCGAGGCAGACTTGCGTCCGCCCCGCGCAACTGAATTCAGGCTTCTGGCTTCGCCCGCGTCCGGCCCTGATACTCCGCGTTGTCGATCTGCGCCTTCCGGCGCATCCCCTCTGGCGCTAGAATGTCAGCTTCAGGCCGGCCATCAGGTATCGTCCCCGGCTCGGCCCCCAGAGCGGAACGTCCTCGGCCAGCCAGTCATCCTGCACGAAGTCAAGCAGGTTGTTGGCGGCGAGGAAGACCGAGTACCCTGCCCCAAGGTCCTTGCTGACGCGGCAGTTCCATGTCGTGTAGGCCGGAGAGGCCGGCCCGGCGACGAGCGAGTCGCCGTCGAAGCGCTGAGTCGGCATACTGCCGACATATTCGCCGCTGAGAACGAGATCAAGCTGCAGGCGACTGAAGGCGTAGATGGCCTGCCAGTTGCCCGAATGGACCGAGCGGTAGGGCAACCGGTCACGCCTGAGCTTGTCGCGGGCGTCGAGCAGTTGGTAGCCCAACCGCAGGGAGAGCCCGCGTGCCGGACGAAAGGCCGCGCTAAGTTCCAGTCCCTGGGTGGCGACGGCTCCCCGGTTCACGTGCTGATACCGCCACACGCCGCTGACCGAATCGCGGGACACCAGTGAGTCGGTAATCATGTCCTCGATGTCGGTACGGAAGAGCGAGGTCGCGACCGACAGGTCGGCGCTGCGATATTCGGCGCTGAGGTTCGCGCCGCGGGAGCGCTCCGGGCGGAGGTCAGGGTTCTGGAGTACGGTGAAAAGCCCCTCTTCCAGACAGAAGTGGGTGACCTTGGAGAACGAAGGTGGCGCCTTGTACCCGGCCCCATATGTCGCGCGGAGCGTGAAGCCGCCGCCCGGCCTGAACACGACGGCACCGTTCGGCGTTACTCGCGGCCCCAGTTCGGAGTGCTGGTCAAGCCGGGCGCGGCCCGCGATTCCGAACCGACCGAGGCTGAGTTCGTCTTCGACCGCCAGGCCGAGGTTGTTCACCGACTTCGTGCCCAGCCTGGTGTTCTCGGCCAGATTCTGGTAGCGGTTAGAGAGCGTTGCCGCCAGACGCTGGTTCCACGGCAGCATCTGCACGTACTGAACCTCGCCGTAGACGACGTCCTCATAGGCGGTGAACCACTTCTCGTCCGAGAAGACGCGCTGCCGGTAGTTGCTGTAGGTACCGCGGCCCGAGAACGAGCTGGTACTGCCGGGCTGCCAGTCGAGCGAGAATGCCGGTGCCCAGCTTGTCAGATTGGGATTCTCATAGGCCCCGACTTGCGCCCGCCCGGCGATGCGGTCGAGACTGCCGCCGTGCCGTTCGTCGGCCCAGTAGCTGCCGCCCAGGCCGACCACCAGGCGCGACCCGAACTGCCGGCGGAGCTTCGCCGAGAAGGCCGCGCGGTCGGACTGGGCATAGTCAGAGATGCCGTCGCCGTTGACATCGGAAGCGCTGGTCCGGTTCTTGCTCAACACGGCGCTCGCTTCCAGCTCATCTATCTTCGCGCCGACCGTGGCGCTGACGTTCATGGTACCGAAGGTCCCGACCTCGGCAACTACCGAGCCGCCATTGCGGGCGAGAGACTTCGTGACCACATTCACCACGCCGCCAAAGGCATCGGACCCGTACTGCATCGTGCCCGGGCCCTTGCTGATTTCGAGGCGCTCAATCTCGGCCGAGGCGACGAACGGCAGTCCGTAATTGCACCCGAGATCGGTGACGGTCGGCAGACCGTCAATCACGACCTGTGTGTACTTTCCGGGCAGTCCCTGAATCTGCACCTCCGCCGCGTTGCTGCTAGGACAACACGAGGAGACCCTGACGCCGGCTTCGCACTTAAGGGCCTCCTGCAGATTGACGGCACCCTTGGCCTCGATGTCCTTGCTCGAAACGACCTCGGCTGCGGCAGCACGGTCCCCGAGCAGCTTCTCCGCGGCCGGCGCGCTGACCTCGACGCCGGGCATCGGCACCGCCGCAGGCTCGAGACGGAAGTCCTGTATGGCCACTTCGCCGGCAGTGACGGTCACTCGGTGCGTGACCGGCGCGTACCCGATCGCCGAAGCAGTTGCGGAGTAGGCCCCGGCTGGGACCCGCGAGATCTCAAGACATCCGCAGGCATCGGTCGCGCCACCCAGCTCGGTCTGCTCCAGGACAACGTTGGCCCCGGCAACCGGCTCGCCGTTGTTGGCGTCAAGCACTTTCCCCGATATGGCCCCGTAGCCGGCAGCCGAGGCTGCGTTGAGCACCAGCAGCAGACCGGCCAGTATTCCTGTCAACTCAGGACATCTCATCTGACACTCCAATCATCGAACGACGCGGACACTCACTCGAACTCTGGTCGAACGGTTGTTAGACGGAACCGGACTCGGTAGTCAGTTGACGGGCGGACCGCGAGGAGTCGGAGCCAGGTAACTGCGGTCGGAAACTGAAGGCGAAGTCGAGCAGCGAAGGCTGGGCCCCGGGTTCTCGCCCCTGCTGATGTCGGCAACCGGGCAGGTGGCGAGGAAGCCATGGGAACCAACCGATGAACCTGTGCCCTGGCGCGCTACCGAACTGCCGTAGGCCTCGTAGCAGCCCTGAGTACAGCCGGGGCGGCCCGCGCTACCGGAATCCTCGCGAATGCTGCAGCCAGGGCTGGTCGGCTCTTCCCCACAGCATCCGCCCGCAGCAGGAACCGCGGTCGGTATGAGCGGACAGCAGACCCAGCAGAACGCCATGTCGGCGACCAGGAAGACCGCCAGCAGGATTGCTACTGCACGACTACGCATACTCGTAATCATTGTACCGGCTGTCCCGGAGAGAGTCAAAGCCGGCACGCCTGCTGGCCGTACCGGCTCCAAAGCTGGGGGTCGCCAGTCAGCGTCCCTGGCGACGGCCTAGTACTCCGCGTTGTCTATCTGCGCCTTCTGGAGCGCGCCCGAGTAGTCGATGTAAACCGTCTTCGGCTCGGAGAAGATGTCGTACGCGGTCCAGCCGCCCTCGCGGTGGCCGTTGCCCGTATCCTTCACCCCGCCGAAGGGCATGTGGCACTCGGCCCCGATAGTCGGGGCGTTGACGTAGGTGATGCCCGACTCGATAGTCTCGATCGCCTTCATCGCCAGGTTGACATTGCGCGTGTAGATTGACGACGACAAACCGTAGGGCGTGTCGTTCAGCACCCTCACCGCCTCTTCGAAGTCCCTGACCTTGATGCAGGAGAGCACGGGGCCGAAGATCTCTTCCCGGGCGATGCGCATCGCGGGCGTGACGTCGCCGAACACGGTCGGCTTGTAGAAGAAGCCCTTGTCGTACGCGCCGCCCTTGAGCGGCTCGCCGCCGCAGAGAAGCTTGGCCCCTTCCTGCTTACCGATCTCCACGTAGCCGTGGACGGAGTTGCGCTGGCCGTCGCTCACGCACGGCCCTACTTCGTTGCTCTCGTCGAGCCCGTTGCCGACCTTCAGTTTCCTGGCCCGCTCGACCACCATTCCCACCAGCTTGTCGTAGACTCCGGCCTGGACGATCAGCCGCGAGGTCGCGGTGCAGCGCTGGCCGGTGGTGCCGAACGCGCCCCAGAGCACGCCTTCGAGCGCCAGGTCCAGGTCCGCGTCGTCTAGCACTATCTCCGCATTCTTGCCGCCGAGTTCCAGCGAGCAGCGCTTCAGGCTCCGGCCGCACACCTCGGCGATGCGCCGGCCGACATCGGAAGAGCCGGTAAAGGAAATGCCGCTTACGTCCTGATGGTTCAGCAGCGCCTCGCCGACGGCCGCGCCGCCGCCGTAGACGATGTTCACGACGCCGGCCGGCACGCCCGCCTCGGCCAGCGCCGACACAAACTCGTGCACCGTCGCCGGGGTCAGGGTCGCCGGCTTGATGACCGCGGTGTTACCGCAGGTGAGCGCCGGGAAGAGCTTCCATGAGGGTATGGCCATCGGGAAGTTCCAGGGGCAGATCATGCCCCAGACGCCCATCGGCTGCCGCGTTACGAAGGCCATCTTGTTCGCGAGCTCGCTCGGAACGACCGTGCCCCATAGCCGGCGGCTCTCGCCTGCCGCGTACAGGCCGGTGTCGATCGCCTCCTGCACGTCGCCGCGCGTCTCTTTGAGCACCTTGCCCATCTCGCGCGTCGCTATCTTCGCGCACTCTTCCTTGCGGGCAATCAACTTCTCGGTCGCCCGGCGCATGATCTCGCCGCGCGCCGGAGCAGGGGTCGCCTTCCACTTCGGATAGGCCGCCCTGGCCGCAGCCACGGCGTCGGCCACGTCGGCCGCGTCGGACGACGGGAACATGCCGACCAGGTCGTCGGTGTCGGCCGGGTTCCGGTTCTCATAGGTCCTGCCGGACTTCGCCGGCACGTACTTTCCGCCAATGAAGTTCTTGTACTCCGTTGCCACAGGGTCTCCTTTGCTATGGGGAAAGGAGAAAGTAGAAATGTCGAAGTCCCGACTTGGGATTTCCCACTTTCAACTTTGCCTCCGCCTTCAGTCCGTTACCAATCGGACAGTATCCTCCGCCGTCACGGCCGGAACGATGCCCTTGATCTCCCACGTCCTGAGCCCGACCACCTTCTTGCCCGCTTTCAGGGCGAATCCGATCTCCGATAGCGTACCGTAGGACCCGCCAACTGCAATGAGGGCATCAGCGGTCCGGATGATGGCGAGATTCCGCGCCTCGTTGATTCCAGTCGCGATGGCAACGTCGACGTACCGGTTGGCGTCGGCGCGGTCAGGGCCGGGCAGAATTCCAATCGTCGTGCCACCCGCGGCCTTCGCGCCCCGGCACGCCGCCTCCATCACGCCGCCCATTCCGCCGCAGACCAACACGGCCCCGGCCGCCGCAATCCGTCCTCCCACATCCTCGGCCACCCGCGCCAGCTCAGTATCGCACTCGCCCGCGCCGATTACGCCGATGTACCTGCGAGCCGACATCCGCTACTCGAACAAAGACACCGTCTTGAACTGGCTCACGTCTACCAACCCACGGTCGGTGAGCTTCAGTTCTGGGATGACAGGCAGAGCCAGGAAAGAAAGCGTCACAAAGGGGTTGGCCAGGCGCGAGCCCCAGACGTGAGCCTTGTCGAGCAACTTCGTCAGGTTCTCTGCCACCTCCTCGGCCGGCCGGTCCGACATGAGGCCGGCAATTGGCAGCGCCAGGGCTGCGGCAACCTTGCCGCCGGCAATCGCCACCAACCCGCCGCCCATCCGCTTCAGTTCCTTTGCCGCCTTGAGCATGTCCGCGTCATTCGTGCCGACGATGATGATGTTGTGCGAATCGTGCGCAACCGTGGTGGCGAGAGCGCCTTTCTTCAACCCGAACCCTGACACCAGGCCCAGCCCGATGCGGCCGCTCGCCTTGTGCCGCTCGATGACGGCCAGCTTGAGTATGTCGCGCTCCGTGTCGACGACAACCAATCCCTTCTGCACTGCGACGGCGTGCGTGTGTTTCTCGGTGAGGATCTGGTCAGGCACGAGCCGTATCACGCGTGCAAGGTCGCCCTGCGCCTTGATGGCGAAGCTCCTGGCGGTTAGATTCCTGATCTTCACCGTGCCCGTCACGGACTTGTCCTTGAGGACGGGCAGCTTGACGAGCAGCTTCCGATCCTGTGCTACTGGGCGGCCGTTCTTGAGCACCATCCGGACGTTGAAGCGCGCAAGGTCCCCGACCACCACCACGTCGGCGGCGTACCCGGGCGCGACTGCTCCTCTATCCTTGAGTCCGAAGCACTCGGCCGCGTTCAACGTCACCATCTGGACGGCAGCCGCGGCGCTCAAACCCTGTGAAACCGCCTTCCGCAGTGTGGCGTCGAGGTAGCCGTGGCGGAGCAGTTCTTCCGGGTGCTTGTCGTCGGTGACAAAACAGCACCGCCGCATGTTGAAGTCGTTGACTACGGGCAGCAACCCGGTCAGGTTCCTCGCGGCCGATCCCTCACGCACCATCACCCTCATGCCCGAACCCAGCTTCTCCAGCGCCTCGTGCGGCCCGACGCACTCATGGTCCGAACCAACGCCGGCCGCGATGTACGCCTGCAGGAGCTGGCCGACCACGCCCGGCGCGTGCCCGTCAATCGGCTTGCCCATCTCCTTCGCCGCCAGCAGCTTGGCCAGCACTTCTTTATCGGCGAAAGCGACGCCGGGGTAGTTCATCATCTCAGCCAGCCCAATGACGCGGTCCAGCTTCAACAGGGCGGCGGTATCCTTCGCCGACACGCAGGCGCCGGACGTCTCCATGCTGGTTGCCGGCACGCAAGAAGGGGCCATCAGTAGAACGTCCAGCGGCATCCCCTCGCTCGCCTTGAGCATGTACTTCACGCCGGCGACACCCAGCACGTTGGCGATCTCGTGCGGGTCCGCGACGACCGTTGTCGTCCCGTGTATCAGGGCAAGACGCGCGAACTCGTGCAAGGACAGAAGAGAGCTCTCGATGTGGATGTGGCCGTCGATGAATCCGGGCAGGATGTACTGGTCCGCGAGGTCATAGCACTCGAGCCCCTTCGTGTACTCCGGCCCGACCCCGGCGATCTTACCATCCTTGATGGCGACGTTGGCGCGTCCGGTCTGGCCGGTGAATACATTGACGACGCGGCCGTTGGCGAGGATGAGGTCAGCCGGTTCTTCTCCGCGCGCGACGGCCAGCAGACTCTCGACGTTCGATTCAGGCTTCGCGCTTCGCGTTTCGGACTTCCGCAACTTCCTTCTTTCAGCCTTCATGCTTCATCCTTTCGTCGGAACCCGAATGGACGCCACGAAAACACGAAAGCCACGAAACGGACGGATTCCGAAACTGGTCAGTTCGTTTCATCCGATTCGTGCCTTCGTGGCTCACATCCCGGGATTCGCTCCCTTCACCTCATTCCTCAATGTAGCCGACGTAGGGCAGTGCGCGGTATTGCTCGGCGAGGTCTACTCCGTACCCCACGACGAACCTGTCCGGCACCTCGAACCCCACGTAGTCGGCGCTGATACCAACCCGACGGCGGGCCGGCTTGTCCATCAGCGCGACAATCTTCAGACTCCTCGGCTGTCTAAGCCTCAGATTGTCAACGATGTAGTTGAGCGTCAATCCCGTATCGATGATGTCCTCCACCACGAGGACGTCACGCCCCTCAACCCGGCACTTGACGTCGAGCACGGTCTTGACCTCGCCTGAGCTTTCGGTGTTTGCCCCGTAGCTCGAGACCATGGTGAAGTCGACGGCCAGGGGGACGGTCAGCAATCGGACGAGGTCGGCGAGGAAGACCCAGGAACCCTTCAGGACGCCGATGACCAGCAGCTCACGGCCCGCATAGTCGGCCGAAATCTGCTCGGCCAGCTCGCGGACCCGCGTGGCGATTTGTTCCTCAGTGAGAAGTACGGCCGGAAGGCCCGGGTTTCTATCCACAGATTCCGCAGATACCACAGATTCCCTTCGGGAACCGATCGGTGCAATCTGTGTAATCTGTGGATCTCCTTTCGGAGAAGTCGGGGTGACTGGATTTGAACCAGCGACCTCTTGGTCCCGAACCAAGCGCGCTAACCAGCTGCGCTACACCCCGAAACAAAACGAAATGTGTCCGAGGGTTCGAGGGTTCCGGGGTTCCGGCAGGAGCAGCGGTTTGGGACGCGGCACCTGAGACCTTGAACCCATGAAACCTTGAACCCGCTCCTATCATAGGTCAAAACCCCTGGCAGTCAACATATACCAGCCCCCTGACCCCGGAATTGACGGCCACGAAGACACGAGATCGGATGAATTCAAGGAAGAGATTCTGCCGCACCCATCCGTTCCGTGGCCTTGGTGGCTCAGTGTCGGATATGGGGATCCCCTAGTCCCTGGTCCCTCGTCCTTCGCCGTTGCGGACGAACGGCACGAAGGCAACACCCATCAGGTGACGCTGGACGGTCTTCTTACCGTGCTTCGCCAGCAAGGTGAGTACCTGCGAGCCCGGCGGCCCCACGGGAACGATCATCTTCCCGCCGTCAACCAGCTGTTCGGCCAGTGGATAGGGCATGGTTTCGGCGGCGGCGGTCACGATGATGCGGTCATAGGGAGCGAACTCCGGCCAGCCGCCGTGGCCGTCTCCCACCCGAAAGCGCACGTTCCGGATGTCCAGCCGCCGGAGGATCAGACTCGCCCGGACTGAGAGGTCTTTGATTATCTCCACGGTGTAAACCATCCTGGCGACGCTCGCAAGGACCGCCGCCTGGTAGCCGGAGCCGGTGCCGATTTCCAGTACCTTGCACTCCGGGGTCAACTCCAGAGCCTCGGTCATCGCGGCGACAATGAAGGGTTGCGAGACAGTCTGGCCGTCCGCCAGCGGAAGTGGATGGTCCTCGTACGCGTGGTGCCACTGTCCTTCCGGGACGAAGATGTGCCGCGGTATCGCCGCCATCGCCGCCAGCACCCGCGGGTCGCGGACGCCCCGCGCCGCAATCTGCTCCTCGACCATCCGCTTCCGGGCCTGAACGTAGTTGTCCATCGCCTCAGTATAGAAACGCCGCAGGGTTGGTCAATGAACTAATCCAAGCCCAGACGTCACGAACCACGGAGCACGGACGGGAAATGAAGACCATCGCCGCCGATGCACGTCAATCAACGCCGATGGGAACACCTGGTTCGGAGCCACATCCGCGTTCGTCTGCGGCCACATCTCTCCTGCCCTAGGATCGGCTCCCAACTCTATCTGCGTCCATCTGCGTTCATCGGCGGTTACATCTCCGCTGCCTGCGATTCGGCTCCGGACTCTATCTGCGTCCATCTGCGTTCATCGGCGGTTGTGCGCAGCTCGGATTCTGGCCGTCAATGCACGCCGATCAACGCCGATGGGAACACCGGGTTCGGAACCACATCCGCGTTCGTCTGCGGTCACATCTTCCCTGCCTGCGGTTCGGCTCCAGACTCTATCTGCGTCCATCTGCGTTCATCGGCGGCTTCATCGACTCCGGCGATTCGAGTTTCTCTGCGTTCCTCATGGACATTGATTCCAGTGCTTGTACACTGCACGCGATGAACGACAACCCCAATTGGTCGCGCGAGTTTCCCGCCGCCATCACCGTCTGCGACCGCTGCGGAATCATCCTCGAAATGAACGACAAGGCGAAGAGCACATTCTCCGGCAACCTGGTCGGAAAGAACGCGCTCGACTGCCACCCCGAACCTGCCCGAACCAAGCTGGCCGAACTGCTTGCCACCGAGAAGAGTAACGTCTACACGATCGAGAAGAACGGCAGGAAGAAATTCATCTACCAGTCGCCCTGGTACAAGGACGGTGAGTTCGCCGGACTCGTGGAACTCTCGTTCGAACTCCCTGAGTCTCTCCCCCACTTCCGGCGCGACTAGGTCGCGGCGTCCAGGGTCGCATCCGGCGCCGCCGCGATATCGCTGGCCGCGAGGTAGATGCCCCCGCAGACAATTGCGCCGCCGACTATCTCGAAAAGAGTAGGCGGCTGCCGCAGCAGAAGCCACGCAAGCAGGGTCGTGCCAACCGGCTCACCCAGCACCGCCATGGCGACGGTCGGCGCGGACACGTACCTAAGCGCCCAGTTGAAACTGGTGTGGCCGAGCAATTGCGGACCCAGCCCGAGCAGGAAGATGAACAGCCACGCCCGGCCGGAATGACCGGTCAGCCGGGTTCCGCTTGCAAGCGCATACCCGAACAGGACTGCGGCCGCGATGCCGTAGACCACGTATATGTATGAGACGAGCGACAGACGGGGCCTGACGCTGCGTCCGGCCATCAGGTACCCGCCCGCGCAGGCCGCCCCGGCCAGGGCCATCAGGTTGCCGACCGTGACCGCCGTTGACTTGAGCTGAGGCCCGGCGATGAACGCGGCGCCGATCACTCCGAGAACCACGGCCAGTACGAGCCGCCACGACACTTTTTCCCTCAGAACCAGGGGCGACAGCGCGGCCACGAAGATGGGGTTCATCGCCACCAGCACGACCGAACTCGCGACCGTCGTGCGGTTCAGTGACTCGATCCAGACTGCGAAGTGAGCGGCGAGCAGCACGCCCGACACCACCAGCGGCCACACCGGCAGTCCGGCGAACTCGGCCCGCCGGCCCCGGAACCGCGCCCAGAAGAAAGGAGTGAGGACCAGCATCGCCACAACCATGCGCCCGGCGGCGACTACTGCGCTGGGCGCGGGCGTGACCCGGATGATGACCGAGGCGAACGAGAGAACCACGACGCCGGCCCCAAGGCCGGCGAGGACGCGGGGGCGCGAAACCGCCATCGCTAGACTCTCGCGGCAAATCCGCGACTGTCAAGCAAGACCGCCTGGCCCGAGAGCCGCCATTCGGGGAGTTTCAGGGGGAGTTTCAGGGACACGTTACTTAACTCCTAATCCGTCAAGGATAGTCACCCCATTTCGGGAAGCTCCCACGAGGCATTTCGGATTGCAGATTGCAGACGACGGGCCTGATGTAGCCGCTATCCGTCGCCACGACGGCGGGAGCCGGACGCGGGCCCGGCTCGCATGTTGTTGGTCGCCGGATTCTATCGCGCTTTGACCAGCCGGGCGTAGCTAGCGCTGCCGCCCTGGTCAAGCCGCAGAAGGTACACGCCGGCGGGCACCGGGTGCCCGTCCCGGCCGGCTCCGTCCCACGTTGCCGAGGTCAGTCCCGCGTCAAGGAATCGCACGACTCGGCCCTGCGCGTCGAGGATGGAGAGGCTCACGTGGCCTTTTCCCCTCGGCATGAACCTGATGGCGGTGGCGGAGCGGAACGGGTTGGGACTGACCGCCACTAGATGCGCTGTCGTCACGACATCCGGCCCGTTCTGTTCAAAGCCGGTCGCGGGACTGACAACGACCGAGCCGGACATCGAGAGGTAGTGAGGCTGGCAGTAGTAGGGAAAGGTGCCGGGGTCGTTGAACACCCGGCTGTAGCTTGCGCCGGGGCCCAGCAGGCCGGAGTCCCATATCCCGTCAGGGACACCACCGACGCCGCTGGTGCTCGTATGGGTGAACGCGCCGTTGTTGGTCCACACCACCGTGTCCCCCTGCACCACGTTTGCAGGAGTCGGAGTGAAGGCATACTCGGCGATGCTGACCGGAACTACTGTTGCCCAGGCCAGCGCCAAACCCAGGCTCATTACCATCAATGACAATCTCATAGGGTCCTCCTGGTGCGTTTCTACCAGCCTTAGACCCGACCTTGGCCGGCCAGGTGCTTGCGGCGAGGGGCCAGACCGGGGGGATTTCGGGGACACTTTACTAAATAGAATCCGATAGAGCATGTCCCTCGGTTAGTTGAAATTCCTAGCGGCTCCCACATCACTTTAGGCAACTCTCTCTGTTGCGTCAATTTCTTTCGGTGACGCGGACCGTTCCAGTGCACTC
>VGIR01000065.1 GCA_016867815.1 candidate division WOR-3 bacterium
AGGCCGTGTTGCAGGCCATCCGGACCGACGTCTTCAACGTCGTCGCGCCGGTTGCCCCTTAGGACGGCTGACGGCCGGAGCCGGAAGCGAACTGCGGGCGGGGTCTGGCTGCCGGACCCCGCCCGCGCTTGTTATCGGGTGTTTGTCAGGATGCCGGTTTGTCGGCCGGCGGCGTCGCCGTGGCCGAGGGCTCGGCGGTCTCGCTCTTGACGTATGACATGCGGAGTTGGTAGAGTACGTCGTCGAGGAGAGACGTCTCATCCGCGGTTCGGTTGCCATCGGTCTTGGTCTTGAGCATGTCAAGGGTGTCGATGGTAAGTTTGGCCAGCGGAAGGTTGACTTCCACCTCTTCGTCTCCGGGCAGTTTGGCCGCGCCCATGTAGACGAGCGCCGCAGTCGCGAGTTGGAAGATGTGCGAACTCAAGGAGGCTCTTTCAAGCGGTTGATTGGGGGTCAGGTTCTCATCCATGGTTGTAATGATCGAGCAAGGTGCGGGTCTTTTCTACCTTTCCGCCGCGCAGGTAGACTCGCGGTACGCGCGGGCTGACGCGGCAGATTATCTCATAGGGAATTGTCTCGGCCCACCCGGCCAGTTCATTGGCGGCAATGGTGTCGCCTTCGGCCGAGCCGAGCAGGGTGACCGTATCGCCGATCTGTGCGCCGGGGACGTCGGTGACGTCGAGCATGGTGAGGTCCATGCAGACGTTGCCGACAATCGGCACGCGGCTGCCCCGGACCATCGCTTTGCCCCGATTCTTGAGCGACCAGGGGTAGCCGTCGCCGTACCCGGCTGTGATGACGGCGATGCGGGAGTCACGCCGGGTGAAGTAGGTTCGTTCGTAGCTCAACGAGCGCCCGGAGGCGATGTCGCGCAGGTTGACGATGCGGCTGCGCAGGCTCATCACCGGAGTGAGTTTGAGTTCCGAAGTGCGGTAGCCGGAGTGGTGGCTGTCCGGGAGAATGCCGTAGACGACGAGACCCGGACGGATGAGGTCATAGCGCGAGCCTGGCAGGTTGAGCAGGCCGGCCGTGTTGGCGGTGTGGCGGAGGAATCCGCTGATTCCGAGGCGGGTCAGGCGGGTCAGCAAACGCTCGTAGAGCACCAGTTGATGGCGCGTAAACTCAATGTCCGAGTCCGCAACCGGGAAGTGGGTGAAGACACCCTCTATGTCCAGGGCGGGTAGTTTGGCAACGCCGGCCACGAACTCGCCGGCGGCCGATTCGTCGACCCCGGTTCGGCCCATGCCGGTGTCGACCTCAATGTGCAGGCCGATGGACGTGTTGCGTTTCACGGCTTCGCGGGAAAGGCGCTGGGCGAACTCGGTCTCGGTTACCGAGGGCGTCAGGTTGTGGTCGAAGAGCGCCGGGACTTCGTGGTAGGGGACAGGCGAGAGGACGAGGATGGCGTTCTTGATGCCGCCGAGCCGGAGCGTGATGCCTTCTTCGGTGCTGGCCACGCCGAAGAAGTCGACGCGATCCGCGACTTCGTGGGCGACTTCGCGCAGGCCGTGGCCGTAGGCATCTGCCTTGATTGCCAGCATGACCTTGCCGCTGTCGGCATGGCGGCGGACTTGGTTCAGGTTCTTGTTCAGGGCGTCCAGGTTGATTTCGGCCCAGATTCTACCGAATTCCATCTGTTCGATCATTCTACCGAAGGTAGGCGGAAAGTCAAAACGGCCAGAAGCGAGGAGACGAAAGCGCTGGAGACGTCGTAGAGCCCAGAGCTCAGAATCCAGAGTCCAGAGTTCAGAGTTCGAGCACCGAAGGCACGAGGGACAGGAAGAGGATCGGCAACAGCAAGAGTGATGTCCGTTTCATCATGTTTCGTGTCTTCGTGGCCATATCTCTGGTTCTGATTGAGGTCGCTGACGGTGGTGGCTACTGGCGTCGGAGGCGGAGCTCTACGAGCTTGGCGCGAATGGCCGGTATGAGGTCGCGCGGGCTGGGGTAGATGAGGCTGAGTTGCTCAAATGGGCACCGGCCGGTGTTGTCGCGGTTCATGATGTCGACGACCGTGGTACGGAACGAGTAGGAGATCGCGGCAGCATGCAGGATCCGTTCGGCCGGAATCGAACCGGTGAGGCCGATGACGTGGTCGACGCGGAGATAGTAGAAGATGCGCGCGGCGCAGGCGCCGACGACCCGGTCGGCGACTGTGGCGCCCTCAAGCCCCCCGGGGAACCAGTCAATCAGTTCAAGCAGCGGCTTGACGCCGTCGTCGTAGGAGCGGTACAGCTCAGTGCCCTGGCGTACGACCAGCAGGGACAGACAGTCGTTCTCGAGGACCGTCAGCGGGTCGGTCGGGGTTCGGTCGCCGGCTGCCATCTAGCAGGGCCTTTGACCGGAACTCAGGAGCACGGCCAGATTCTCATCATTGAAAGCTCGCAGTCAAGCCGGGCAGATGTGACTGCTTTCACAATGTTTCTCTTGACTCCGGATGAGGGTTCGCTAACTTAGCATCCTTGAGCAGATATCTGCTGGCAAAATCGAGCGTGCATCAGTGGCTGTCGAAGCTGCTGGCGAGGTATACGGTCTACGTGCCGACCGAGCGTGATGGCCAGACCCACTGGCACCTGCTTGATCCGAGGGATCTGGAGGAGACGCCAGATAGAGTAGCACCGGCCCAGAGGCGAATTCGTGCCTCCGAGCCGGTGAAATCTTTCATGTTCCAGCCGAGGCAGCGGGTCGCGGGTTTTCCCGAGCCGCTGCCGCTTCCGGAATCGGCCCCGCGCCTGTTGCTCGGCGTCAAGAATTGCGACCTGGCAGCCCTGAGAGTGCACGACAAGATACTGGGCGAAGGTGAGTTCAAGGACCCGTTCTACGTGTCCCTGCGGGAAAGCACCAAGCTCGTCGTCGCGGACTGCCCGGCCCCGGAACAGAGCTGTTTCTGCAATCTGCTCGGCCTGACGCCTTTCGCGAAGGAAGGTGGAGACGCGGCGCTTTCCGTGATCGACGGTGACTGGATCTTCGAGGTCGGTCAAACTGGGCAGGAGTTGGTTGATACCGCACCCGAGCTGTTCACCCGGCTTGCCGGCGAAACTACGGAGACAAAGAAGCGTGACGAAGAGCGGAGCGCCGCTGTCGCAGCCCTGAACATGACCAATGCCCGGCCCTGGAACCCGGACCTACCCGGGGCGATCGCGGCGAAGCTGGCCGACGACAGCTTCTGGCGGAAGCATGCTAAGACCTGCGTTGAGTGCTACGGCTGCCTGATGGGCTGTCCGACGTGCTACTGCTTCCTTCTCTACGACCAGGCAAAGGAGAAGGGTCTGGACCGGACTCGGGTCTGGGATGCATGCTACGAGGCCGCCTACGCACGCGTGGGTGGGGGCGCCAACCCGCGAGCCGAGTTCATACGCCGGTTCGCGAACCGGTTCGACTGCAAGTGGAACCAGTTCAAGCGCGACCACGGAGTCTATTCCTGTACCGGCTGCGGCCGGTGCTTCAAGGCCTGCATGGGTAAGATCGACATCCGGACCGTGCTGGGAGAGCTGTGAGCAATCCCTACCAGCCGATACCTGCGATCATCCTCAAGACGATGGATGAAACGCCTAACATCCGCACGTTCGTCCTGAAGCCGGAGCAGGAGATACCATTTCTGGCCGGTCAGTTCGTGGAGCTCACGGTGCCCGGATTCGGAGAGGCTCCGTTCACACCTTCGTCCTCGCATTTCAGGCGGGAGACATTCGAGATGACGATAATGAAGGTCGGTCGGGCGACCGGGGCGCTGTTCAGTCTCCAGCCGGGTGACGTAGTCGGAGCTCGCGGGCCGTTCGGCACACCCTATCCACTCCAGAGGTTCGAGGGCAAGGACATCTACATCGTGGGCGGTGGGGTGGGGCTGGCGCCGTTGCGGGCGCTCTTCCTCGCGCTCACGCACGAGCCCGACAAGTACGGCCGCATCTTCCTCAGGTACGGTGCGCGCACGCCGCAGGACATCGTCTACAGGAGCCTGATACCGGAGTGGCAGAAGATACCCAAGGTTGACCTCGATCTTTCGGTAGACGTCAGCGACGAGAAGTGGATGAAAAGGGTCGGCGTAGTAACCTGCCTCATGGATGACATACCCTGCGACGAGAAGAAGAGCATCGCGGTGGTATGTGGACCGCCGATAATGATGAAGTTCGTGAACCAGCGACTGGTCGACGCCGGGTTTCAGGCCGAGAACATCTACCTGTCCATGGAAACGAACATGTCGTGCGGCGTCGGACAGTGCCGCCATTGCCGGCTCGGTCCGTATCTGACCTGCAAGGACGGCCCGGTGCTCACCTGGGCACAGATCAAGGATATCGAAAACCCGTTCGTATGAGAGAGCCGACGCGTACCACCTGTCCGTTCTGTCTGAACGGCTGCTCCTCAGGCGTGGAGTTCAACGGCGTGGAGCACAAGATGCACTACTTTGCCGACGCCGAGGTGAACCAGGGCAGGCTTTGCCCGCGCGGCAACAGCGCGAACATCGTGATTGATCATCGGGAACGGCTCTGCCGGCCGCTGCTTGACGGCCACGACACGACGTGGCCCGAGGCCGAGGTCCTGGTCAGGAGTTGGCTGTCCGATGTGAAGCCGGAGGAGCTGGCGATCGTATATAGCCGGGGCCGCGACGCAGAGGACGTGCGCCGGCTGCACGGCCTGGCGGCAGAGCTGAATACGCCGAACCTGGCGTGCGGGCATATCGAACCTGAAAACGGGTTCAACTACCGGCTCGAGGGCGTAGCCGACGCCACGCTTTCAGATATCGAGTCGGCCAAGACGATGTTGCTCGTCGGCGATGTATTCAACACGTCGCCGGTGGCGAGCTGGCGGATGTTGGACGCCCGCTACAAGGACCGGAAGAACCGGGTGGTGGTGCTGGATTCGGTCAGGACGCGACAGGCCGGGTTCGCGCATCTCTTCGTTCAGGTCAGGCCCGGCACCGAGCCTCTTGCGCTCCTTTCCCTTGCCGCGCTCATCGACCCGTCGGTGGCTCCCGGGGTCGAGGTCGATCGGTTTGCCGAACTCGCCGGAACAACACGCCAGCAGTTGGCGGCGGCGGCGGCCATGCTCGGACCCGGGCTGCCCGGGTTTGTCGGTAGCGCGATGCACACCGGGCGCGTGCGTTATCCCGCTCTGCACAGCCTTGCCGGCCAGCTTGTGGCCCGGGCAGGAGCCAAGCCATTCACCGGGTTCAGAGAGACTGAGCTGCCGTTCGGCCCGATGCGCTTCTCCGACCTGCGTAGGAGAATGGGCGAAGGCGGCATCAGACTGCTCTTCTGGACCGGGGGGCTGTTCCCGTTCAGTTACTCCGGGCTGTTGCCTGAGACGGCAGGTGTCGAGCATGTCGTGTCTACTTCTATCTTCAGACCCGACCCGGCGGTGCGCGGTCTGGTACTGCCGATGACGGCCGAACTCGAACGGGCTTCGGTCGGCCGGTCGTACTGGAGCGGTATCGAGCGGTCGCCGCTCGCTTCGCCTCTTGATGGCACGAGGCCGTTCTCCCGCGTGCTTGAGTGGTTCGGCCGGGCCGAGGGCAGGAGCGGAATTTCGCCCCGGTCAGTTGGCGCGGCAGAGGTTTTGGAGATGGGGGTACGCGCCTCCGGATTCGCACTCCCCGTAGAGGAGTGGCTGCTCGTGGGGGAGAAGAAGGCCATCGGACTGCGGGGATTCCATGACCCGGAAGACGAGGTCTCGGTCTGCCGCACCGATGCGGCCCGCATCGGCGTGACGGGACGCAACTACTTACGGGTCAGGAGCCGAACCGCCGAAGGTGAGTTCAGAGTCCGCATCACTGATGCGGTGCCGGCCGGCGTGCTGATGGTCGGGACCAATGTGCACGCAAATCGTGCGCTGTTCCCGCTGGCAGAAGACGACTTGACCGGTGAGGCTACGGTGGCACCGACCGGTGTGGCAGTCGAGAAGACCGAGCGGGTGCCGGTCGCGAACGGCGAGAATCTATCGGTGTGGACATGAAGCGCATAGTCCTGAAGCTTGACTACTGCATCGGGTGCCGCTCCTGCGAGGCGGCCTGCCGAAGCCGGTTCAAGGTCGAGGCCAGGATTCGGCACGGAGAGGCGACGACCGACGCCCTGCTGCCTCAGGGCTGCCGGCACTGCGATGAACCGCTGTGCGCGGCGGCCTGTCCGTTCCAGGTGATTGTCAGAAACCCGGACACCGGCGTAGTCCGCAAGTCGGATTTCCATTGTGTCGGATGTCGTTCGTGCGCGCTGGCCTGTCCGTTCGGCGTCATCCCGCCTTCGCTGGCAAGACACATGTCTCAGAAGTGCACGCTCTGCAGCGACCGGCCCGAGGGGCCGCGTTGCGTCCAGACCTGCCCGACCGGTGCCCTGCAGTTCATTGAGGAAGAGGAACAGGCCGGGAAGAAGGCGGGCGCGGGGTTCGCGGTCCGGTCAGTCCACGGAAGGCGGCTCCAGTGACACTTACCGGCTGGGGACTGGTATTCGCATTCGTCGTGTTCCCCGGGTTCATCTTCACGTCCACCGTGGGACTGCTGCTTACGTGGGTGGACCGGTTCGTGTCGGCCCGGGTGCAGTGGCGCCAGGGTCCACCTCTATTCCAGCCGTTCGCCGACATCCTGAAGCTGCTGCTGAAGCAGACAGTCGTGCCGGCGGGCGCCTCGAGAGTGACGTTTCTGGCGGCGCCATTGATCGGCTTCGCCGCTATGTGCGTCACGGCCGTGCTGCTCTTCTACGTGAACTTCTTCCCCAGTGGGTCGTTTGTCGGCGACCTGATTGTGCTCGTGTACCTGTTTGCCCTGCCGCCGCTGGCAACGATACTCGGGGCTTCGGCGTCCCGCAACCCGCTGTCTGCGGTCGGGGCGTCGCGCGAGATGGTGCTCTACCTTGGCTACGAGCTGCCGTTCCTGCTCGCACTGTGCGTGCCGATCATTCACACTGGTGGTGCAATCCGGCTGGGTGACCTGGTCCTGGCGCAGCAGGCGGGGGGGGCCTTCCTGACCTCGTGGTCCGGAGCCATCGCCGCGATCATCGTCCTGATTTGCATCCAGGCCAAACTCGGCTATCCTCCGTTCGACATGGCCGAAGCCGAACAGGAAATCATGTCCGGAGTGCTGATCGAGTACTCCGGCGTTCCCCTGGCAGTTTTCCGTCTGACCAAGGCCATGATGTTTCTTCTTCTGCCCTGTTTCCTGGTCACGGTATTCTGGGGCGGGCTTGCCAGTTGGTGGGCAATACTCAAGTTCCTTGCCGTTGCCGTGCTAGTCATACTGATCAAGAATACGAACCCGCGGTTGAAGATCGACCACGCGCTTCGGTTCTTCTGGTTCATCTTGGGTGGACTGGGTATCCTGGGCGTGATACTGGCCTTCATGAAGCTATGAAAGATCCACGCATCTGGGGCCTGAAGAAGTCACCGTGGGTGTACCACGTGGCCGCGGCTGCGTGCAACAACTGCGACATAGAGATTCTGGAGCTGCTCACTCCCCGCTATGACGTTGAGCGCTTTGGAGTTGTGCTGGTCGGCTCGCCCCGGCACGCCGACGCGCTGCTCGTTACCGGCGTGCTCAACCGCAAGTCGCTGCCCAGGGTGCTTGAGGTGTACGAGCAGACGCCGAAACCGTGTCTCGTGATCTGCATCGGTACCTGCACCTGCGGGAACCAGCTCTTCCGCAATTCCTACAATGCGGTTGGGCCGTACGACAGGCACCTGCCGGTAAGTGCCTACATACCCGGCTGTCCGCCCAAACCGGAGGCGATGATTCTGGGCGTGGTGAAAGCGCTGAGCAAGCTATGAGAGAAGCGGAAGCCGGCCTGAAGCAACGGGTGCCCGAGGCGGAGGTGTTTGAGCACAACCCCAGGCGGCTGTACATACGGATTCCGCGGGAGCGGCTCACCGAGGCCGCGAAGTTTCTGCACCGCGAACGGGGCATGCGGCTTGCCATCTGCACCGGCATCGATACGCGCGAAGGCTTCGAGGTCCTCTATCACTTCTCGGAAGACACCACCGGCACGATGTACACACTGAAAGTGCTGGCGCCCAAGGATGACCCGAGAGTCGACTCGCAAGCACCCTGGTTTCCAGCCGCGGACTGGATTGAGCGGGAGATGCACGAGCTGCTTGGTATTGACTTCCCGGGCCATCCCAACATGATTCCATTGCTCACGTCCGACACCGACTGGGACAAGAGCAAGTACCCTTTGCGGCGTGACTACGAGCGGAGAAACGAGGCCCATGAGCAGTAGGCGAATCGTCCCGATCGGGCCCTACCACCCGCTTCAGGAAGAGCCGGAGTTCTTCAAGCTGATCGTTGAGGGCGAAACCGTGGTGGACCTGGAGATCAACCTCGGCTACAACCACCGCGGCCATGAGTTCATCTCACCGGAACTGACCTATGACCAGATCCCATTCCTGGTCGAGCGCATTTGCGGCATCTGTTCGAATTCACACCCGCTGGCTACGGTGCTGGCGGTCGAGGACATCTGCGGCATCAAGGCCCCGCCGCGCGGCGCCTACATCCGGACCATCGTCCACGAGCTCGAGCGCGTCCATTCGCACCTGCTGTGGGTGGGGCTGGCCGGGCACTTCATCGGCTACAACACTGTCTGGATGTGGGCGTGGCGATACCGCGAGCACATCCTTGAGGTTTTCGAGATGATCACCGGCAATCGGAATCACTACGCGGCGAACAAGCCCGGCGGGACGCGGCGCGATATCCTGCCAGAGCAGATTCCACAGATACTCGCGGCGCTCAGCGTGGCGGAGAAGAAGACCATGATGCTGACCAACGCGGTACTCGATGACCCGGTCATCCGCGCCCGGCTCGAGCGCGTAGGCGTCCTGACCCGCGAACAGGCGGTCGCCTACTCGGTGCTGGGCCCGACCGCGCGCGGGTCAGGCTACGACATCGACGTCCGGCGCGACGAGCCTTGGGACGCCTACGGTGAGATACCATTCAACGTGATCGTCTGCAAAGAGGGCGACGTGTTCGCCAAGGCCAAGGTCCGGTTGCTGGAGACGTTTGAGTCCATTCGTATCATCAGGGAGTGTCTGAGCAAGCTGCCGGACGGGCCCATTGAGGCGCGCATCGATGAAGTCCCGCCCGGCGAGGGTATCGGGCACGCGGAGGCGCCGCGCGGCGAGGTGTTCCACTACATGAGGTCGGATGGCACCAATCGACCGCTCCGGCACAAGGTCCGCGCTCCCAGCTACATGAACATCGCTTCCAACGTGGTGGCGGTGAAGGGCGGTTCGATTGCCGACGCGGCCCTGACGCTGGCCGCAGTCGACCCCTGCTATTGCTGCACTGAGCGCATGGCGGCGTTTGAGGACGGCAAACTCAAGCTGACCGGCAAAGACCTGCTTCGGCTCTCGTGGCAGAAGACCGAACAGATCAAGGAGCGATTCTAGCGTGAACCTCGATGTGAACTGGCTGCAGTTCAGCGGGGGCAAGCTGGAGTTATTCTTTGCGTTGGTGCTGGGTCTGGTCGGCCTGGCCGCGCTGCTCTACTCTCTGGCAAAGATCAGGGCCGGAGTCGGACAGGTAGCCGAGTACCTCGTTTTCCTGGTGCTCCTCTTGGCGAGCGGCATCGGGGTAGTCTATGCCCGGAACTTGTTTGTGATGTTCGCCCTCTGGGAGCTGGCGGCTCTTGCGCTCTGGCGGCTGGTTGCGTTCTACCGGGGCGAAGAGGAGTTGGGCGCGGCGTTCTGGGCACTGCTCTTGAACTTCGCGAGCGCGGGGCTGATGCTCGTAGGTCTGGCTGTGATTCTGCTGGAGCGGAGTACTCTGAACCTCGACACGCTCCGTGGGCAGACTCTGCCTTTCTGGCCCGCGATGCTGGTTCTGGTCGGCATTCTCGCCAAGTCAGCGACACTGCCGCTGTACATCTGGCTGCCGAGGGCCTACAAAGCCGCGCCGGCGCCGGTCTGTGCCCTGCTTTCGGGCGTCGCCGAGAACATCGGCATCATCCTGTTTTTCAAGTTGTTCGTTCTCACGATGCGCGTGCCGGACGGGTTCATGCCTATGGTGGCAGGACTGGCGGTCGTGTCGAGCCTCGTCACCGGCGGCATCGCGTTGACCACAGGCACTATCCGCTCTACGCTGGCGTACTCCACAGTCAGCCAGCTTGGGTTCATCTTCCTCGGTCTGTCTCTTGCCGGGTACTACGGGATAACCGCCGGACTGCTGTACGTGGCGGCCCACGCCGTCGCCAAGGCCGGTCTGTTCTTCGCCGCCGGGCTGGTGGAGGACGCGGCAGGGAACGGCGAATTGGGTCGTCTCGGCGGGGTCGCGCGAGTCAGCCCGGTTCTGGCCGTGGCTGCTGCCATGCTGGTGCTTTCGATTATCGGCATCCCGCCGTTCCTCGGGTTCTTCGCCAAACTGGGAGTTATCATCGCGTCGGTGAGATACAGCCTGCTGCTTGGTGCGGGTGCGATGGTGGCAGCGCTGTTCACACTGCTCTACCTGGTCCGGCTCTATACGAGAGTGTTCATGGGCACCGGACCGACGGCAGAGATGAGGCCGGTGAACGGCTACCTCGTCGCGCTCGTGGTCGTGCTGGCGCTGGTGTCACTGGCTGCTGGAATGGTCTACAACCTGCCGATCGAGTTCATTGAAGGCGGAATGGCCCAGGTATTGGGAGCGCTCTAGATGCATACGTTCCTGCTGATGCTGCTCGTTCCGCTTGTTGCCGGGGTACTCGGATACCTGGTGAGCCGTCTACGCAACGAGTTCAGCTTCATGGGTGCTGTCGTCGCACTCTACTACTCGGTCCGCGTCTTCATTCATACCCGACATGGCGTGATTGCCTATGAACTCGCCCAGGTGGGTGGCATACCTGTCGCTTTCCGGGTCGATGCCCTGTCCGGGTTCGTTCTGCTCTGCGTCGCGGCGTTTGCCGTGCTCGTGCTGCTGTTCTCGCTCCGCTACATGCGGGGGAGGGATGGCGCGCGCGGCTTCTTCTTCTTTGTCCTGCTGGGACTGGCTTGCTCGAACGGAGTGCTGCTCTCGGCCAACCTGCCAGTCATGCTCTTCTTCTGGGGTGTACTGCTCGTCGTGTTGTACGGCCTGCTGCTTCCCGGCCGGCCAGGCAGCGAGAAGGTCGCGGCCAAGGCCTTGGTCGTCGTTGGCCTGTCCGACTTCGCAATGCTGCTCGGAATAGTTCTTCTGGCCGTGCGGCACGGATGGATAGACATGATGCCGTCCGCGCCTCTGCCTCTGCAAGATCCCTCGGCTGTTGTTGGATTCCTGTTGATCGCGGCGGGGGCCCTGGCCAAGGCCGGCTCGATGCCGCTACATTCCTGGATTCCATCGGCGGCAGAGACGGCGCCGGCGACGGTGATGGCCTACATTCCGGCATCGCTGGACAAACTGCTGGGCATCTACCTGCTGACTCGGCTGTCGGTCAACATCTTCGATATCGCATCGAACTTGGCCGTGCGCAATATTCTGATGACGGTGGGCTCAACGACCATCCTTGGTGCCGTGATGATGGCTCTGGTACAGAAACGGATGATGAAGCTCCTCTCATTTCACGCGGTATCTCAGGTCGGATACATGGTGCTAGGGATCGGTACCGGCATCCCGGTGGGCATCGCCGGCGGTCTGTTTCACATGCTCAACCACTCTATCTACAAAGCCGGCCTCTTTCTGTCCGCGGGGACGGTAGAGATGTGGGCCAAAACCGACGAGATTGACGAACTCGGTGGGCTGGCGGGCAGGATGCCGGTCACGTTCGCCTCATTCCTGGTGGCGTCATTGGCAATTGCCGGGGTCCCCCCGCTGAACGGATTCGTGTCCAAGTGGATGGTCTACCAGGGCGTGGTGGAACTGGCCAAGGAAGGGAACAAGCTCTACCCGCTGTTCTTGATTGCCGCGATGCTGGGTAGCGTTCTGACTCTGGCCTCCTTCCTGAAACTACTCCATTCCATGTTCCTTGGTCAGCGTCCGGCGGCACTGGCGAAGACCCGAGAGGCCGGTTTCGCCATGTGGCTGCCACCGGTTGTGCTGGCCGTTGTCTGCATTCTGTTCGGCGTGTTCGCCTCCCAGATACCGTTGCGCGGCCTCATCTATCCCAGTTTGCCGCTGCTCATCGAGCCCACAGGCATCTGGCAGCCGGTACTGACAACGCTGCTTGTTCTTGCTTCACTTGGTATCGGCACGCTTGTCTATTTGTTCGGTACGGCGCGAAGGCCGACTGCGGCTCGGACTTTCGTTGGTGGAGAAATGATAGCCGACGACGAGGAGGGCCGCGTAACTGGAACTGCTTTCTACTCCCCGGTCAAGCACCTGCCCGTCCTCGATGAGCTTCTGAAGTACGGCGAGAAGGGTGCCTTCGACATCTACAACTGGCTCACCGGGACGCTCGGTGCTCTTGGTCTCGTGTTCCGCCAGGTCGTTGACCGCGTGCTCAACAAGCTTTTCGAGTTCGTGGGCGACCTGGTCCGCTGGGCGGGCCGCGGCCTATCGTACATGAGTAATGGCAATCTGCCGCTCTATGTGGCGTGGGTTTTCCTGGGCGCTACGGTTTTGCTTCTGGTCTTGACGCTGAGGTAGTGGATGATTGAGCTCTACGTACTGCTGGCAGCAATGCTCGTAGCTGCACTGGCGGCTATCGAGATAAAGGATCTGCTGGCGGCAGCGGTATCGCTGGGTATTGTCGGCTTTTCGGTAGCCATCATCTTCATACTGCTCCAGGCGCCGGACCTGGCGATCGTGCAGGTTGTTGTCGAAACCTTGACAGTCGTCTTCTTTGCTGCAGTCATACTGCGAACAACGAATACCGACACGACCATCCACGGCGGACTCAAGCGCGAAGTGGTATTCCCGGCAGTGGTCTACGTTGCTTTCAGCCTCATATTCATGGTTCTCGTAGGTCGCGCTCTGACCGAGTTGCCGAGTTTCGGCAGCCCGACAATGCTGGTGGCCAAGGAGTACATCGCTCTCGGTTTGGAGAAGACCGGCGCCGCCAATGTCGTGGCGGCAATCATCCTGGATTTCCGCGGCTACGACACGCTGGGTGAGGCGACTGTGCTCTTCACTGCGGTGGTGGGAGTGCTGACGATCATGCGTCGGGCCGGACGGAAAGAGCACGCCGGCGAGGGGAAGAGCTAGCATGCGTGGCATGTCTACCATTGTCCAGGTAGTCGCACGGCTGCTTGCCGGTATGCTCTTCCTGTTCGGCACGTACGTCGTACTGCATGGCCACCTGACCCCGGGCGGAGGTTTTGCGGGCGGGGTACTGATTGCTGCTGCCTTCATACTCATGTCGCTGGCGTCCGGGTCGGTGGAGCATGCCGAGCGCAGTTCTTACACACTTTCCTCTGTCGTGGAGAGCCTGGGTGGTATCCTGTTCCTGGGCCTTGCACTGGCCGGTTACGTGGCCGGGACACACTTCTTCCAGAATGCGACTGTCTATGGGGTGGGCACTCCGCTACAGCTCATCAGCGGCGGCATCATTCTGCCGACGAACATCGCCATCGGCATAAAGGTCGGTGCGGGCCTTTTTGCCATGTTCCTGGCGCTGGGTGCGTCGCGGTTTGTAATGAAGGACTAGCCATGGTAGCGCTTCTTGCCTGCATGTTGCTGCTGCTCATCGGGCTCTACGCAGTCGTGACGAAGCGGAACATCATCCGGATTATCATTGGGTTCAGTCTGGTCGAGTATGCCGTGAACCTGTTCTTCGCCTTGGTGGGATTCAAGCACAATGGGATTCCGCCCATCATCACCGACGTTGCCCAGTCCCGTAGCAACTTCGTGGACCCGGTTCCGCAGGCCCTGGTGCTCACGGCCATAGTCATCGGCCTAGCAACCACGGCATTGATGTTGGCGCTGGCCATGCGTATCTACGAGAAGTACCGCACTTTCGACATTACCGACATCAGAAGGCTGAAAGGTTAGATGGACGCGAGTATTCTGCCGCTCTTCGTTGTGATCCCGATGGCCACGGCCTTCCTGATTCCGTTGTTCGCGAAGCTGTGGCAGCGTTCTTCGGACTTGATCGCGAACGCAGCGGGCGCGGCCTTGCTCGGCATCTCGGTCTATGGGTCAGTCCGACTCTTCGGCGCCAGTCCGGCCTTGATCTACCGAATGGGGGGATGGGCTTCGACCCTGGGGATAACGCTGGTCTATGACCACCTGACTGCTTTGGCGGTCCTGGCAGTCAACGCCGTGGGGTTGGCGGCGCTGCTCTTCTCCGTGCGCTATCTCGATCACTACACCGGCCGTTGGAAGTTCTTCTCGCTTTTCATGCTGGTGCTTGCCGGCCTGAACGGCGTCGCGATCACCGGGGATATGTTCAATCTGTTCGTGTTCATCGAGATCTCGGCGGTTTCCTCCTACGCGTTGGTTGCGTTCGGTACTGACTTCGACGAACTCGAGGCCGGGTTCAAGTACATGGTCATCGGCGAGATCGGCGGCACAGCGATACTGCTGGCCATCGCACTCCTGTACGCCAAGGCCTCGACCTTGAACATGGCCGTGGTGTCGCAGGTCATGGCCGGATTCGGTCGCACGCCGCTCTTCTGGCTTATCGTAGCCATTTTCCTGGTCGGGTTCGCGGTAAAGATGGCGATGGTGCCATTCCACGCCTGGCTGCCCGATGCGCACCCATCCGCCCCGGCGCCGGTGTCGGCTTTGCTGTCGGGTGTATTCATCAAAGTCCTGGGCGTGTACGCGATGTGCCGGGTCATGTTCAATGTCTTCGGCCTCTCCCGGGACAATGCTCCGACGTTCTTCAATCTCCTGATCGGATTCGGAGTCCTGTCGATAGTGGCTGGCGGGTTGCTGGCCTACGCGCAGAAGGACTACAAGCGGCTGTTGGCCTATTCGAGCGTCAGCCAGATCGGCTACATCCTGATTGGACTCGGACTCGGCAACTTCTGGGGGATTGTGGGTGCGCTGTTTCACCTCCTGGCTCACGCGGTGGGCAAGAGTTTGCTGTTCCTCACCGCCGGCTCGGTCGAGCACGCGACCGGCACCCGCGACCTGGACAAGCTCTCGGGACTTGAGAAGAGCATGCCGGTAACTACGTGGTCGCACCTGTTCGGATCCCTGTCGCTTGCCGGTCTGCCCCCTTTTGCCGGGTTCTTTTCGAAGCTCTTCATCATTGTCGGGGCGCTGTCGGCAAGGATGTACTGGCTGGCGATTCTGGCAGCGCTGTTCTCAACCGTCACGCTTGGCTATCTGGTCAACGTTGTGAACAGAGCGTTTTTCACCCACAGGGACAGGGAGTCAACACCCGCAAGAGAGGTGCCCGCGACCATGTTGATCGCCATGTTGGGACTCGTAGTTCTCACTTTGGCGCTTGGCATAGGTTTCAAACCGGTGCTCGACAGGCTGGTTGGGCCGGCCGCGAACGTGCTGCTCCAGGGAATAGGGTACGCTCAGGGCGTGCTGGGACGATAAATGGGCAGACGCATCGGCTACTTCGTTTTCGGATTCGCAGTCTGGATGCTGCTGGTCTACACCCTGCACTATCAGGAAGTGATCGTCGGGATCGGCGTCGCTCTGCTTGCGGCGGTTTTGTTCGGCAGGAACCTGCCGGTGGAACCATCACGGCTGCTGAACCCGGTGCGCTGGTTCTGGTTGCTGGCCTACATCCCGGTCTTTGCCTACATGTGTCTGAAGTGCAATATCGATGTCGCCTTGCGGGTGCTGTCGCCCGGCTTGCAGCTCAAGCCCGGTATCGTGAGGATCCGCACGAGCCTGAAGTCCGACATAGCGCGTGTCTTTCTTGCCAACTCCATCACCCTGACGCCCGGGACCATGACCGTCGAACTCAAGGAAGACGTGCTCTACATTCACTGGATCGAGGTCGGTTCAACAGACCCGGTCGAGGCGGGCAGGACGATCATCGGGCCCTTTGAGTACTTCCTCTCGCGGATATTCGATTGATGGAAGCCAAATGACCATACTCATCGTTGTGCTGTCGCTGGGAGCATTCTTCTGCCTCTATCGAGCTTTGCAGGGGCCGTCCATCCCGGACCGGGCGATTGCGGTTGACATCATGGCTGTCATTTTTTCCAGCATCACGGCACTGATGGCGATCGAGTACAAGCTGGCGTATCTGATCGACCTCTCGATTGCCTTGGCCGTTATCTCGTTTGTCGGCACGCTGGCGCTGGCCAAGTACCTGGAGGGGAGGAGCCTCGATGATTGACGTTCTTGGCTGGATCAGCCTATGCACCGGGGTTGGATTCACCGTGCTGGGCTGCCTCGGCCTGGTGCGCTTTCCGGATCTCTACAACCGGATGCAGGCCGCGACGAAGTGCGTCACCCTGGGTACCTGCGGCATCATGCTGGGCGTCTTCCTGAAGAGCGGATTCGGCGCGCTGGGCGTAAAGGCCTTGCTGTGTGCTCTGTTTGTGTTGATTACCGTGCCGGTGGCCGCCCACGCCCTGGCACGCGGCTCGCTTATCTTCGGCGTGAAGCTTTGGAAGGATACGGTGAAGGACGAGTTTACTGATGACCGGGGCGGTGAGTCGATAATCGAGGGACCGAAGTGAGGATTCCACTTCCCAAACTCCGCGAACTGGTCGAGGCGGTACGGGCGGTCATCAAGGGACCGTTCACGACCAAGTTCCCGGCCAAGGTGGATTCTGTGCACCCGAACTTCCGCGGGATACTCAAGTTCCGCGAAGAGAAGTGCATCGCCTGCGGTGCTTGCACGCGCGTCTGCCCGGCACGGGCGCGGGAGATACTTGTCGACCGCGACAAAGGGGTCATGCGCAACGTGCACCATGCGGAGCGGTGCATCTACTGCGGCCAGTGCGTCCTCTACTGCACCACCCGCGAAGGCATATATCATTCTCAGGAGTTCGATACCGCCCGAACCGAGCGCAGCGGCGATTGGGAGACCTCAGTGGAGAAGGATCTCGCCCACTGCGAAGTCTGCGGCGATCCCTTTGCCACCAAAGCGCACCTGGTCTGGATTGCGCATAGAGTCGGTGACCTGGCCAACTCCAATCCCACCCTGCTGCTCAGCACTTTTCAGGAACTGGGCACGGCCGAGCCGCGTCCGCGTGGCGACATTCATCCCTACCGGTCAGACACGATGCGCATCCTCTGCCCTGAATGCCGGCGCAAGACGTATCTGGCCGAGCAGTGGGGCTACTAGGTAACG
>VGIR01000066.1 GCA_016867815.1 candidate division WOR-3 bacterium
CCTGCAATAGCTCCAAGGCATCCTCCTGATCCAGCGAAGCCAGCACCTGCCTGCCTGCCGACCTGACGTTCCGACTTGCAGCCGACGACCATCTCCGGTACTTTCTCACAGCGGTTCTCCTTTCATAACATTCAAACAACCCAGATGCTACCATCCGGGCAGGGGAACCGCTACTGATTTTCAACTAAGACAGGGACATCCTCCAGTCCAGTTCGGGGAGTGCAACTCTGCGGCCGGAGGAATGCTCAGACCCATGACCATCCGGCATTGAAACAAACGTCAAGTATAGCCGCCGCGCGCCGCACGCATGCGCGCACTTCGATGGTCAGCGAGAGCATTCCGGGGAACTTCCCAGACCAGCCGCTACCCGATAGCCAGCTCGACCGGGCAAGCATCCCGGCATCCAACCGTTCGTCCCGATACTGAACAACGCAGAAGCGGAAACGTCGGCCCGACGTCGCCTCCCTGATTCCAGCCTGACCTCAGTTCATCTTCGCCGACACGAGCCGCTCGCAGACGCGACTCGACATGTCGGTCGGGCTGTCAGCCATCCGCTCGTCTTCGTACGTGCCGACCATTGAACAGGCCATCAGGTGGACGTCTACCATACCAATCGATATACCATCCTTATCACCAACCATCAGACCAATCACAGTTTGTCCCTGTAGACCGTATGTAGTAACGTGTACAGTTGGAACCGCCATGCCATCTATCGAACCATCACGCAGTCATACCGATAGAGCAAGTGCCTGATGTACTGGTAGACCCACCCAAATACGTATCAATAGACCGTCCATCACACCAGTAGGCGGTTACGCCTCTAGTCCACTTCATATACCGTCCACCATACTGTCTGCTGGACCGTCTAGTAGACAGTCTACCGGACGCCCATCAGATTCCCGATCCGCGCCTCTTCTATGTCATTAACTTCTTTATTTGCAAGAACTAAGCCACTTCATCTCAGCTACTGACCGGCTTGCTACAGAGCTTCCACGAAGGCCCAGCTATTGCGCAACGCAGAACGGTGTGTATAATGGCTATGGCCGACTTCGGTCTGGGCTGGCGGTTGCCGCTCGTACCGGACCACAATCTGCAGATCGAGCTGAAAGGAGAACACAGATGCCGGACAAGATGAGGCGTTTCACGAGTTGGAGTACGAAGTATAATACCGAGCGCATCAAAGCCACGCTCGACGATATGCGGCCCGACATGCAGTCGCGATATCAGGCAGCAATGACTCGCATGTTCGCCAACGACATGAAGGTCAAACAGGTACTGAACGGCAAAGGGGTAAGCACCATCCTCTACGTCCCCTACCTGAGCTTCGGCCGGCAGCTCTGGAAGCTCTCGCGCGAGCAGGACATAGCGGGCGACAGCCTCGAGCTTGCAGCCCAGGCGCTGCGCCTGAAATGGAAGGCCCGTGGCCTCGACGAAGACGTGCTGCTGGCGGTCCAGAAGGAAGTCTGCAGCATCCAGCCCGAGCCCTAGCGCCGCCCGCGCATCAACAGGGACGTGACCCAATTCCGCTAGGGAATTGGGATCGTGTCCCAGGTCCCACCCGGAGCCCGCAAAGCCGGCTTGACCGCACTTACTGTTGAAGCTATATTGATACGGCAGACATGATGTGAACCATGAGCAGAGTGGATGACACGGTCAAGTTGATAAGGGAGTTACCCGACGAACTCCAGACCGACGTGGCGGACTTCGCGCGGTTCTTGAAGGAATCCAGAGCCCGACCGATGCGCACCAGATTCCGGCTCGACTGGGCCGGCGCGGGCCGTCACTTGAAGGACAGGTTCACGTCGGTCGAGCTTCAGCACAAGGCTCTCGACTGTGGTCGGATGGCATACCTGATCGACAGTAACCGGCACTAGATTGGCGCGAGGCAAATCATGAAGACTATCGAGGAAGTAATCAAGAAGACCGCCGAGTTGCCCGAGGAATTGCAGCGGGAAGTCGCCGATTTCGTGGAGTTCTTGAGCCAGAGACGCTCGCGTCCGCGCCGCAAGAAACTGCGTCTGGACTGGGCTGGTGGCTTGAAAGATCTGCGCGAGAAGTACACCTCGGTAGAACTCCAACACAAAGCCTCCGAATGGCGGGCGAACGATGCTCTTGGTCGACGCTAACGTCTGGCTTGAGTTGCTCCTGGAACAGGAACGGGCGGAGCAAGTCCGTGACCTCCTGCGTACGGTTCCCTTGGCCGAGCTCGCAATAACTGACTTCGCTCTGCACTCGGTCGGGATAATCCTGGCCCGCAACAAGGAGGATGGCCTTTTTGTCAGGTTCATCTCCGACCTGCTGTTGGACACGGATGTGCGCTACTTGAGCCTCGACTATGCTGACTTGATGACAGTGGCCGAGACGAGAGATCGCCTTCATCTGGACTTCGACGACGCCTATCAGTATGTGGCTGCCGAGAAGTACGACCTCACACTGGTCAGCCTCGACGCCGACTTCGACCGGACCGAGCGTGGCCGCAAGACGCCCGCCGAGATCCTGGGTGAACCACCGGTTGCCCGCGACAGGCCACCAAGGAAGCCCGCCCGCCGTCGCAACCGCAAGCCGTGAGCGGAAGACCGTCGGCCAGCATTCATCGTTCCGCGATTTCCTCGTCCTCGTCCTCGTCCTCATTCCGCGTTCCGCGCTCAGCGTTGGTACTCTCCTCGGCGCGACCAAGGCCTCGGACTACACCTTCCGCATCGGCGGCCGCCGCGTCTTCTTCGCCGAGAACGAGAAGCGGGCAGCTCGCTTGCCTTGACACTGGGACGCGACAACCATACAATCCTCGCGTGTTAAGTAGAGAGGAACCATCATGGCCATCATAGGCGCGACTCCCAGGCAGATGCCCGCCGATCCGGATGTTGTGCTCTGGCACCAGCAGGTGCCGGAGTGGTGGGGACTCTATCTCGTACAACCCTACGAACGTGCCATCTTCATAGACAACGGCCGGGTCGTCAAAGTGCTCGAAGGTGGGCGCCACAACGTCGAGCGATTCCCCGTAATCGACGTCGTCGATGTCATCTGGGTCGCCCTCAAGAACTTCCGGCTCGGCTTCTACGTCCAGGCCTACAGCCGGGAGACGGTTGAGGTCAAGATGTGGGGCTTCTCGGTCATGAAGGTCACCGACGTGGAGTCGTTCCTGCGGCACGTCGTCGGCAGCCAGCGAGTCTATGACCAGGAGGCGTTCAGCACCTGGATCCGCGGCCACATGATGTCCGTCATCCGCAGCCGCACCGCGGCCAGCACATATTCCGACTACATATCAGACCGAGCCGCCTTCATCGAGCGGATGCGCGCTGACCTGGAAAAGGTGCTGCTCGAATACGGTCTGGGCGTGACCACGATAGAGGTCGAGCGCATCAAGATACCGGACGACCTGGAGGCGACGCTCAAGGAAGGCGTGAAATCCAGCATCACGGCCGACGTGCTCAAGACCAAAGGTGCGGCGGTGTCCGAGGTCTACAAGGGCATGACCAATGCGGGCGTGAACCCGGCGACAATCGAGTTCTTCAAGACCCTCACCGGACGCGACATGTCCGAGATCTTCACCAATCTCGGCATCAGCCCACAAGAGGCAGCCAGCAAGCTGTCGGGTCAGGCGCAGACCGCTGGCCTGCTGGGCAAGGGAACTGGTTCACAAATGGGGCCGATGGACTTGATGATGTCGTTGTTCGCGATGCAGATGATGCAGAACATGACCGGTGTCTCGATGGGCAGACCTGCACAGCCGCCACCCGTCATGGCCCCGCCAGTTCCTACCCCACCCCCCGCGCCGAAAGAACCACAAGCGGCCAAATGCCCCAAGTGCAGTGAACCGCTGCCCACCACTGCGAAGTTCTGCCCGAACTGCGGCGCATCCACCCAAGTGCCCCGCTGCGCGCAGTGCGGAGCGGAGCTGCCGGACACAGCGAAGTTCTGTCCGCAGTGCGGAAAGCCTGCCGGCACGCAGTGACACCCATCGCAGACGGAGCGCAGTAACGATGTATGGGATTGTTCTTACTGGCCTTGGAGTAGTCCTACTCCTACTAATAGCCGGGTCGTTCTTCTGGGTGTTCAAGAGATTGCTCGGGAGTAGGGCGACTGAAGCAGACAAGACCGATGAGTCGCCTGACGAGGCGTCCTCTCGCTTCGATTCCACGCCCGCGGAGGCCGAGCAAGAGCAAGATCTGAATGGTGACGGCCAACTCGCCAGACTCCGCACCAGACTGGCCGCAGGCTGTCCTGGCTGCAAGGCCGCCACAGGCGTCACAGAGGACACGCCGATGGACAAGCTGAAGTCTACGATGCCCAAGAAGTGCTTCTACTGCGGGTTTGACTTCGAGAGCTTTTCGTGATGCGATACCTGCCGCCAAACGCGACCATGCGATTGTGGTCCCTCGCGAGTGCATGTCGGCCGCAGACCCTCCGCGAATCCGTGTCTAGGGTAGAACGCCAGTGATAGCTGCGTCTGTGGTGCTCGCGGTGGTCGGGTTTGTTGCGATAGTCGGCCTGCTGATAGCCGTCACGCGGAATGGCTCGTCCGGGTCAGACTCCTCGGCCGGTCTGCTGGACGTGCAGGTACAGACGCCGGTCACATACTATCGAGATGACCAACTAGCGAGGCTGCGGGTGGCGCTCGCTCAAGGGTGCCCCAACTGCAAGGCAGAGACTGGAGTCACACGAGCCACCAGCCTGGACAAAGTGGCTGTAGCTGTGACTAAGAAGTGTTTCTATTGCGGGTTCGATTTCGCAGGGCTCTCTGCGGAGGCGAGTGAATCGGAAGATCGGCAGTCATCGCTAGACGGCTGAAGGATGAAGTAGCATGCCAGCCTGTCCGAAGTGCGGTGCTGATGCCGACGATGGAGCCGAGAAGTGCTTCTACTGCGGGACAAAGTTGCCACGCCGCGGGGCGACGGCCGACCAGACTCGTGCGCCCGCCACCGCTTCAGTTGCGCGCCCCGCACAGCAGTTGTCGCACTGCAGTCGGCAAAAGGCGATGCTCCTGTGCTTGTTCCTCGGCTGGACCGGAGCCCACCGCTTCTATGTGGGTAAGTCCAACAGCGGCCGCCTGTGGGCGATGACGTTGGGCGTGCTAGGCGTCGGCTGGCTGGTTGATACAGTCGCAATCGCGGCGGGTTCGTTCAAAGACAGCGACGGACTCCCTCTTGCTTGACGCTGCCGGCCGTACAGAAGGAGATATATGACCTGTCCTGAGTGCGGCGCAAAGGTCAAGGACGACGAAGCCAAGTGCTTCTACTGCGGCACGCGGCTTCGGGAGGAACCCAAACCGACGCCACAACCTAGACCTACCTTCGTGCCGCCTACCGAGGTGACGACCCCATCCCCAAGTGGCAGCCACGTGTGGATCTGGGGGGTTGTAGCGCTGGTGGTCGTCGTCCTCCTGGTCATTGCGGGAGTGATCGTGTCGTCCGTGCAGCAGTATCAGTCACGTTGGCGGCCCGTACCGGAGACGGCAGAGGTAGTACAGAGCACGCCGGCTACGAGGAGTGATGCGGAGCAACCGGTCCGTGAGCAGAAGCGACCTGCCGTCAGCCCGAAGCCCCTGGTAAAGAAGCAGAGTCGGCCAGACGACGAGACGCCGAGGGCAAGCGGGATGACTTCTGTGCGAACGAACAGCCAAGGGTATGAGGAGTACCGTTGGGAGAAAGATGGCGCGACGGTCATCAAGATTCCGGCAGGGACGTTCACGATGGGTTCGACTGTCTACAGTGACGAGGAGCCGGTGCACCAGGTGTATCTCGATGAGTACTACATTGACAAGTACGAAGTTACCAACCGGCAGTACAAGAGGTTCTGCGACTCGACCGGCAGGAGCTGGCCGCCCGACCCCGGTTTCCCCGGTATGTCGAACTACTTCACTAGCTTCCCTGACTGTCCGGTCGTCTATGTGTCTTGGGAAGATGCGGCGGCTTACTGCACGTGGGCGGGCAAGCGGTTGCCGACCGAGGCGGAATGGGAAAAGGCGGCGCGCGGCACGGACGGGCGGAAGTACCCGTGGGGCAGCTCCGCGCCGGGTGCGGGTGGGCTATGCCGTTACATCGAGTTCGTTGATTGTTATCCCGCACCGGTCGGCAGTTACGAGCGTGGTGCTAGCCCTTATGGATGCATGGACATGGCAGGTAACGTGTGGGAGTGGTGCTCGGACTGGCTCGACGCCAGCTACTATGGCCGGAGTCCGGACAGCAATCCCGCAGGGCCTTCTTCTGGCTCGGGCCGCGTCTATCGCGGCGGGAGTTGGAACGGCGATGACAATTGGCTGCGTTGTTCCATGCGGAACTTTCACAATCCATGGTACCGGTCCTGCAAACTTGGCTTTCGATGTGCCGGCAGGCGATAACCCGACGCCTTTCGCTTCGGACCACGCACTGAGGTAGCAGGATTCGTCGACAAAGTAGGTGGTGGATTTGACCTCACTGGTCGTCGCTGACGTGAAGGAGGAATTGCGATGAAGTGCGACAAGTGCGGAGCTGAACAGCAAGAAGAGAACAGGGTTCGGTGCTACAAGTGCGGCGCGGAACTGGCCGGTGAGCCGTCATGGCCAAAGGTGTCGGTCTCGGCCACGACCATTGTCCCCGTTGATGGAATGGCCATAACTTCCATCATTTGTGGGGCAGTAGGCGTCATACTGGGCCCCATACTCACAGGTGCCCTAGACGGTGACAACCGCGTGATTGGCGTCGTGCTGGGAGTGCTGTTGGGCCTTATCGCGATTGGCTCCGGCGTCGCAGGCGGTTGCAGCATCTCCCGCAGTCTGGGCCGAAAGAGCGGCAAGCTCCTCGTCACGTTCGGTATCATTCTCGGCCTGGCGACGCTGTTCCTCGTCATCGTTATCGCGCTGGCGGCATCGTCCGCAGCTCAAGGTCAGTAGGCCAGCCCTTCGCGCCTGCGAACTCCGAGAGGAATCATGGCCAGTCACCTCAGGACGGCCGATGGCTGACAGCTAGCTGCACATGGTCGTTGGCGTCGGCGATTCTGAGGGCGGCGCGGACGCGGCTAACATGATGAAACCTGCCCTGGCGCGCGGCGACCTGCGCTGCATCGGCGCTACCACGATTGCCGAGTACCGGAGGTACATCGAGTCGGACTCGGCCCTGGAGCGGCGGTTCGAGCGGGTCGTTGTGAACGAGCCGACGCGAGATGAGACGCTGCAGATGCTCAAGGGCATCCGGCCCAAGCTTGAGGCGCATCACGAGACGAGAATCCCGGACGAGGCGTTGGAGGCTGCCGTTGACCTGTCGGTACGCTTCGACACCGACCATCAATTGCCCGACAAGGCTATCGACCTTGTGGACAAGGCCGGGGCGCGAAAGCGCGTGCCGATGTTGAGTATGGCTCCGGGCAGTAAGGCAGGACCGGGACGACCGAAGTCAGAAGTCAGAGATCAGAAGTCAGAATGCAGAAGTGGCGTAAGAGGAGCCGGGGCTGAGGAGACGGGTGGCGAGGTTACGGCACGGACCATAGCGGAGGTGCTGGCGGAGAAGATGGGGCTGCCGCTGGACGTGGTGGCCGGGCATCTTGCGGGCACATCGCAGGCGAGGATGCTCGCGATGGAGCGGTTCCTGAAGGAGCATCTGGTCGGACAGGATCAGGCCGTTGAGCAGGTGTGTCGCCGCCTCGTAACCGCGCATGCCGGGTTGAGCACACGGCGCGGGCCGCTCGGCGTGTTCCTGTTTGTCGGGCCGACCGGCGTCGGCAAGACCGAGCTGGCGAAGCTCAGCGCGCAGTACCTGTTCGGCACTGACGCCGCGTTGATACGACTGGACATGTCCGAGTTCATGGAGGAACACAGCGTATCCAAGCTGGTCGGTTCTCCGCCGGGCTACATCGGACACGACGAGGAAGGGCAGTTGACGGGCAGGCTGCGCACGAAGCCGTATTCGGTCGTGCTGCTGGACGAGGTCGAGAAGGCTCATCCGCGCGTGATGGACATGTTCCTGCAGGTCTTCGATGAAGGCAGGCTGACCGACAGCAAGGGCAGGACGGCCGACGCGAGGAACGCCATCTTCATCATGACCTCGAACCTGGCCTCGCGGCCCAGGGAGGAGAAGCACATCGGGTTCGTGCCGCAGGAACCTGCGGCAGCGAAGGCCTCGTGGGTTGCCGCGGTCGGCCGGCACTTCCGGCCCGAGTTCATCAACCGGATTGATGAAGTCGTGGCGTTCTGGCCGCTCAGCGAGGACGCCGTAAGGACTATCCTGAAGCCGATGCTGGACGAGATACGCGACCGGCTGAGAGAGCAGTATGGCGTGGCTATCGAGTTCGGAGAAGGAACCGAAAACTACATCGTCAGCGTGGGCTACAGTCCCGCGCTTGGCGCAAGGGAGTTGCGTCGGACCGTTGAGCGCCTGGTCCAGGCGCCGCTGAGCGACATGGCCCTTAGTGGCAGGTTGAAGGAGCACGGCAAGTGGCGGATGGTTCGCACTGGCAGTGGCCTCTCTCTTGTTCCCGTTGGCGCGTCATAACGCGATCGAGAACTCAGGAGGCAGAAAGTGACTATTGACACGGCCCAAGGCATTTTGGATATACGATCTGGGATTGCCGAGACCGCTGACGGCGTCGTTCGTACATCGTTACTTCGTACATCGTTGTTCGTTCCCAGACGGACCGAGCGTGGGGTCGGAGAACGATGAACGTTGTACGAATCTGCCGAACCAACGAATGGGAGCGGTAAGCCGTGAGCTGTAAGCCGAGAGCGAATGTCGATTGCCGATTGGCGGGACCGCTGACGACTCACGGCCTACAGCTAACGGCTAGCAGCTTGCGGCCTCGGTCGGACAGGGCAGGTCGTGTGCGTTGACTTTGCCCGCCTTGAGCATAGACTGATTTCATGCAGAACTACAATCTGCCGATAATCATCGAGAAGAATGAGGACGGCTACATCGCCTATTGCCCGGAACTTCAGGGCTGTTATACGCAGGGCGACACGTACGAGGAAGCGCTGGCCAACATAAAGGATGCCATCGCTCTGCATATCCAGGACCGGGTTGAGAACGGCGAGTCCGTCTCCCGTCCCGAGGTCTTGAACATCGCCACTGTTGAAGTGGCGGTATGAGCCCGAGACTGCCGCGCCGGACCGCATCCGAGGTCCGTCGGGCCATCGAGAAGGCGGGTTTGTTCTCTCCCGCCAATCCGGAAGCCATCAGATATTCCGCAACGCGAAAGGCCGGCGCATTACCTTGCCGGCTCACGCCGGCAGGACGCTCCACCCGAAGATACTCAAACGCATTCTCGCCGACGCCGAACTGACGGCGGATGAGTTCGAGAAGCTGGTCTAGCCCGGCCTGGGGAAGCGCCGGGGATTGCGTGCGGAATTCGAGGGACAGCAGATGATCATTGACACGGCCCAAGTCATTTTGGATTTACGATTTTCGATTGCCGAGACCGCTAACGGCCTACGGCTAACAGCTTACGGCCTCGGTCGTTCATCGTTCCTTCGTGTATCGTCGGCTCGTTCGGGCAAGGCAGTCGATTGCCGATTGGCGGGCATGGGTCGTTCATCGTTCATTCGTCCATCGTTCTTGGCCTCAGCGGCCCCTGTCCGACAGCGCATCCGTGGTTGCATCCGGTCTGGTCGTGGCTTCCGTTGCCGTGCCAAACCAGGTCTGTGAACTCGCTGGTTCAGCACGGATTCGGGGAGGCGATATCGCTTGACATCCCGCCTGATTCGTGATTGAATGGGGCATGTCTAGAGGCAGAATTGTCGCCCTGAAAAAAGGAGATGGCAGCCGACGATGAGCACCGCAGCCTATCTGCGCGAACTGCGCAAGACGTTCCCGAAGCTGGCGAAGAAGCACGGAACACCGCTCTTCATTGTGAGCAAGACGCTCTTGCTCGAACAGGTCGCGCGGTTCCGCAAACTCCTCCCCCGCGTCGAGCCGTTCTACGCGGTCAAAGCCAATCCCAACCCGGACGTGTTGAAGGTCCTGGTCCAGGCCGGGCTCGGGTTTGACGTGGCGTCGCCGCAGGAGATCGAATGGGTCCTGAATGCCGGAGCGACGCCGGACCGGCTGGTCTACGCCAACACCATGAAACGGAACGAGTCGATCGAGTTCGCCTGCAAGCGCAAGGTGAACCTGATGACGTTCGACTCGGAATACGAGTTGTCGAAGATCGCCCGCCATGCTCCAGGCGCGTCGGTCATGGTCCGCATCAAGGTCCCGAACGTGGGCTCGATAATCGAGCTGTCGCTCAAGTTCGGCGCCGATCCCGCCGACGCCGTGCCGCTGTTGCTGAAAGCGGGTCGGCTGGGCTTGAAGCCGGTCGGCGTCAGTTTCCATGTCGGCTCCCAGTGCACCCACGGCGACAACTATCTGGAGGCGTTTGAGCTCTGCAAGATCATTGTCAACGACGCGCTGCTCAAACAGCTCCCTCTGCAGATGATCGACATCGGCGGCGGGTACCCGATCCGGCACTTCGACACCGACGAGGACTGGTTCGCCAACATGGCGCCGGCAATGAACATGGAGATCGACCGGCTCTTCGACCCGAGTATCAGGATTATCGCCGAACCGGGACGCGCATTGGTTGGCCCCGCCTGTATGCTCCTGACCAGCGTCGTCGGCAAGTCGATCCGCAATAACAAGCACTGGTACTTTCTTGACGACGGCGTGTATGGCGCTCTCTCCGGCATCATCTTCGACCACTGCAAGTACCAGTTCGAGGTCCTGAAGAAGGGCCCCACGCAACTCACAACCCTGGCCGGACCCACCTGTGATTCGCTCGACATCATCTCCGGGGCCGAAGAGCTGCCGGAACTCGGCTTCGGCGACCTGGTTTATGCCAGCCGCATCGGCGCGTATTCGCTGGCCAGTGCGACCACCTTCAACGGCATCCCTCCGGCCAAACCGATCCTGGTGCCATGAGGAAGAGTGCTCAAGTGATCAAGAGACCCAGTGGTCAAGTGAAGGAATCCTGCACTAGACCACTAGACCACTCGACCACTCGGTCACCTCGGGTTCGCAGGGATCTGACCGAGATACCGGACTGGCTGCGCAAGCGCGAGTGCCCGCACAAGGCGAAATACATGAGCGGCCGGCGCATCATGCCCGCGGGCATAACCGGCAGAGAGAAGCTGCCCGGCCTGATGGACCGTACGTTCCTCGCCTACAACGCGGCGCGGCTGCGCCAGGGCTGCGAGCTGTACACGGAGAAGATGCTCGCTCCGGACACGGTTGTCGGAATGAGCCTGGCCGGCGCGCTCACCCCGGCCGGCCTCGGCTGCTCCGCCGTGGTCCCGCTCATCAAGGCCGGGTTCGTTGACTGGATCGTGGCCACCGGTGCCAACATGTACCACGACCTCCACTTCGCGTTCAACCTGCCGCTCCACGTCGGCTCGCACGTCGTGGACGACACCGACCTCCGTCGCAACGACGTGGTCCGCATCTACGATGTGTTCCTCGGCTACACCGATTGCCTGATGGCCACGGACAAGATCCTGCGTTCGATCATCGTCCAGCCCGAGTTCCAGAGAGAGATGGGCACGGCCGAGTTCTACCATCTACTCGGGCGGTATGCGGCTGAATGGGAACGGAAGACCGGCAACAAGGACGTCTCTGTTCTGGCCGCGGCCTATCGCGCGGGTGTGCCCATCCACACCAGCTCGCCCGGCGACTCCACCATCGGCATGAACATCGCGGGTCTCGAACTGAAGGGGCTGAAGCTGCGCATCAACCCGTCAATCGACGTGAACGAGACAACGTCCTACGTACTCCATGCGAAGCGGTCGGGCGGCAAGTCCGCGGTCCTGCTCATCGGCGGGGGCAGCCCCAAGAACTTCATGCTCCAGACCGAACCGCAGATCCAGGAAGTGCTGATGATAAAGGAACTGGGGCAGGACTACTTCTTCCAGGTAACCGACGCCCGACCCGATACCGGCGGGCTGTCCGGGGCGACTCCGCACGAGGCCGTGTCGTGGGGCAAGGTTGACCCGGAGAAGCTGCCCGATGCGCTGGTCTGCTACACGGACGTGACGATCGCGCTACCGATGCTGACGCACTACGCGCTGGCCACTCACCCGCGACGCAAGCTGCGTCGCCTCTACGACAAACGTGCCCGGTTGGTGGAGGATCTCACACGCGAGTTCTTCGCGCACTCGCACTTCTGATGGCAAGTGCTCCAGTGGTCAAGTGGTCATGTGGTCGAGTGCCCGGACACTGGACCACTAGACCACTATAGCCTTTCCAGCTCTTCGCTGATCAGTTGTCGCTGATACAGCTTCCAGTAGAGCCCCTGGTTCGCCAGCAGATCGTCGTGCGTTCCCTGTTCTTTCACCTTGCCCGCATCCAGAACGTACACCCAGTCGCAGACGCTCAGCACTGAAAGCCGGTGCGACACGATGATGACGGTAACGCCCGGCAACTGGTTCATCATCCGGTTCACCAGTTCCTTCTCGGTCTCGGCGTCGAGCGCGGAAGTAGCGTCATCAAAGACCATGACCGGCGGGCGACCGACCAGGGCGCGCGCAATCGCCACTCGTTCTTTCTGGCCGCCGGAAAGACGCGTCCCGCGCTCGCCCAGCACCTCATCGAGACCCTTGGGGAATCCGGCCACCTCACCGGCAAGCTCCGCCGCAGCCACGACGGCCTGCAGCTGTTCTTCGCTTGTGTCCTCGCGACCGAAGGCAATATTGCCGCGCACCGTATCGGAGAACAGCGTCGCCTCCTGCGGTGCGTAGCCGAACAGCTTTCGGTACGCGTCGAGGTCCAGCTGCCTGATGTCCTGTCCTGAAAGCGTCACGCTGCCCTGCTGGGGATCGGCGCTGCGGAACAGGAGACGGAAGACCGTGCTCTTGCCCGAGCCGACAGTGCCGGCGATGCCGACCTTGCGCCCGGGAGCAAAGACCATCTCCGCCTCATCGAGTACGGGTCTGGTTCCGTACGTGAAGGTCGCACGATTCAGCCGCAACTCGCCGGCAACCGGCTGTTTCGCATCCGGAGGAGATGCGATTTCCGGCGGGTGCAGTTTGAGTGACTCGATGCGTTCGGCCGCGCCCTGGGCCCGGCGTCCGGAAACGAAGAGGTTGCCGATATCAAACATCGGTCCTACGAGCATCAGTATGTAGGCGTTGAAGGCGACGAACTCCCCCAGCGTCAGGCTCTTATTCACGACCTGCACACCGCCGATCCAGAGCACCACGAGCGTGGCGACCTCGGCAATCGCCATGTACATGATGCCGATCTTCGCCTCGGTCCGCGCCTCACCCATGGCCACGCCGATGCGCTCGTCCAGCGTGCTGCGGAACCTGCGCCCGAGCTTGTCCTCCATGCCGTATGACTTCACCAGCCGGATGCCGGTGAACGCGGACTCAAGCTGGTTGTTGATCTCTGATATCTTCGCCCGCCACTTCATGAACCAGGAATACACCTTGGGACCGAGCCTGGCCCAGACCAGCACGCCCAGCCCGATCGGCAGGACTGTGACAAGCGTCATGAGAGGGTTCATCCTGACCATGATGACCAGCGCGAAGATAACGGTGAACCCGGCCGCTGCGAACCGGAACAGGCCGGAACAGGCAAACCACGAGAGCTCGCCCATATCGTGGTCGAGTCGCTCCATCACGTCCCCGGTCGGGTACTTGGCACTGAACGTGTGCCCCATGTCGAGCACGCGCCGGAAGACCTCGCTTCTCACCTTCCACTGGTAGAGCTCGTTGATACGGCCGCGCGAGAATGGCAGCAGCACCTCGCCGACGACCCGCAGGAACCCGAAGCCCACGAGGTAGAGCACGTACTGGACCAGCTGCGGCTGCGATATCCCGCGTTTGATGCCATCGACTATCATCCGCAACAGGTAGGGGAAGGCCATCGTTATCGCGGTGACCACGATGGTGCCGAGAAGCAGGGCAATCGACCAGCCCGGTCGCTGACGCCAGAAGTCGAATACTATCTTCAGGCTGCCCTTCTGGGCCTTGCCTTCGACCTTCGTCATTTTGACTTCATCCTTCATCCTCTACGCGGCTTCCCCCACGTACTGCAGCCGATACAGCCGCGAGTAGATGCCTTCGCGGGTCAGGAGTTCCTCGTGGGTGCCCTGCTCGGCGATGTGTCCCTTGTGCACGACGAGAACGCGGTCAGCCATACGGATCGTAGCCAGCCGGTGCGCCACTATGATCGCGGTCCGGCCCTTCAGCAGTTCCTCCAGACCCTCCTGGATCAGATGCTCGGTGTGCGGGTCGACCGACGACGTAGCTTCGTCGAGAATCAGTATCTCCGGGTCGCGCACCAGTGCGCGGGCAAATGCCAGGAGCTGCCGCTCGCCCAGCGAGAAGTTGGCACCGCCCTCAGTCAGCACCGTGTCATAGCCCTGCGGGAACCTGCCAATTGCATCGTGAATCCGCGCCCGCTTCGCCGCCTCGATCACCTGCTCGCGCGGGATGGTGTCGTCGAACAGCCGCAGGTTGTCGAGTACCGAACCCGGGAACATCACAACTTCCTGGGGAACGAAGCCGACTGCCGAACGAAGCCTGTGCTTGTCCATCGTGGCCAGGTCCTCGGAGTCACAGTGTAGCCGGCCGGCCTGGGCCAGGTAGAACTTCATCAGCAGGTTTACTATCGACGTCTTGCCCCCACCGGTCTCGCCCACCAGTGCGACCTTCTCCCCTCTGCGCACGACCATGCTCACGTCTCTCAGCACGAAGTTCTGGCCATCGTACGCGAAGTCGACGTTCTCGCAGGTGATCGCCTCTTTCAGTCGGAACGGCCCTGCGGCCGCAATGCCGGCCGGCTCCGGCGCCAGATCAAGGACCTGGAACGTCCGCTCGGCCGAAGCGAATGCCCGCTGCATCACGTTTATCTGGTCGGAGATGGCCCGCAGCGGTCCGAACAGCCGCGTGATATAGGACACGAACAGGAACAGCGTACCGATGGTAAGCTGACCATTGAGCGCCCAGGCTCCGCCGAATCCCAGCACCAACCCCATTCCCAGCACGTCGCCGAAGTCCACGAGCATCCAGACCGCGTGCCACAGGATTGTCGCCTTCAGCTCGTTCTTGTACTTCAGACGGTTCAGGTCGTCCATCCGCTGGGCGAAGCGCCGCTGCTGGCAGAAAACCTGGATCACCGGCAGACCCTTGAGTGCCTCGCTCACGAGGTTGTTCGTCTCGGCCACGGTGCGGCGAACCTGGATGTACACCGGCCGCACCTTTTTTTGGAACACCCAGAATGCCACCACGAACGGCGGCAGCAGCACCAGCACCAGGAGGAACAACCGCAGGCTGGCTACACCCATGATTATGCCCATGCCGATGAGCATCAGCGCGCTCTGCAGGAGCACCACTGACGTCCGCGTGAAGAGCATCTTCATGGCCTCTGTGTCACTCTCGACTCGGGAGATCAGCTTGCCGGCCGGGGTCTTGTCGAAGAAGGACATCGGCAGGTCCAGAACGTGACGGAACAACGCCTGCTTGAGGTCGGCCGCACCACGCTCACCGACCACGGCAAGCCAGACCTGCTGGTAGTAGCCCACCACCAACAGCACGAGCTGGATGCCGAGGTAGATGAGCGAGGTAACGGCCAGGCCGCGCAGATCACTACGGCCGATATTGACGTCAATCGCCCGCTTAAGGAGCACCGGCCCCAGCAGCCCGAGCCCGGTCGAAACCAGGAGTAGCGCTCCGGCCGCTACTACTCGGCCGAGATACGGCCGGAAGAACGGCCAAAGCCGCCGGATGTAGGTCCCGGCCTTGCCGGTCGGCTTGGTCTCTTCAAGTTCAAGGTCACCGTGCCAATGCATGGAGGCGTATTATTGCGTACAAACCGGTGTGTGTAAAGGTCGGACGCGCAACGCTCCGAACCTGTTGCAGAGTTTGACGCCCGGCGCGGCCTCGCGCCGAGGCCACGGTTGCGTCTCGCGAAGCACCCCACGTTGTTCCTTACGAAGTAACGGCAGACGTATCGTTCGCTGGGTGTTCGCTTGCGTCGGCAGATGTGTCCGTAGCTGAATAGCGAGCTGTATCTCAAGCTGAATCTCGACCTGAATCCGTCGCTGTACCGCGCGTTGTTCGCGAAGTCGTACCTGTCGTTGTTCCAGCAGTTGTTTACGACGTTGTTCGGTTCGACGTACGAATCGAAGCTCGAGCAGTTGCAGGCTTCTTTGCATCCCAAGCTGTGTCGACCGATGCCACCCCCCAGGCAGTCTGTGGGCCGTCCACTCCCCGGCGGAATTGTGGTCGGAGAACGGTCTACCGCAACATGTAGATGACCGCCAGATGCCTTCCTTCCCCCTCTCCTCGCCGAGGAGAGGGTCGGGGTGAGGAAGCCTGCGGGCGCACGTCCTTGCCGGGACTGAACTTACGCGCGAGGCCGGCCACAGGTCGAGGCACTTGCGCTGGAACTTCCGCGTTCACCTCGGCGCTGAATGCCTCGTTCAATCAGAGACTCAGCGCGCCTTTCAGGGCCGGCCTCAACTCTCTGCTGAACGCGGCAGTCAGACCGTAACTCGCTGACGGGCTCGTCGCGCGGTTCGCTGCCGGGTTGTGCTCGGCAGTGGATTCCTGACTGACGGTGGTCCTGATTTCCCCGGTCTGGTCGCCGTTGACGGCCGCGCTGAGCCGGCAGATCATCGCGCAACCGACGGCCGGATTAAGTCCTTGATTGACGGCCACATTGATGGCCGCGATGTGTCCGGTCTTGAATCCCGAAGTCAATCCGGGAATGACTCCCCCTCTGCCGGTCCGCGTTCAAGACTCAGCTCTGGGTCGCGGGGTCGTTCCCTGTGAGGCTCAAATGACGTTTCCGTGACTTGCGCTTCCGTCGGCAGATAGCATATCGGGTGTTGCGTTTGAGGGCTCTCGGCTCTCTCACACCAGTGAAGGTCAGTAATCCGGCCCATGGCCGGAAAGGAGAATCACCATGTCCGACGTACTAATCAGAGCATAAAATGTTTGACATGGGAGTCGGTTTGGTGTATACTGTGAGTAATGAGAGAAGACGATACTCGGCGTCTATCGCCGGCGGCTTTGGATGTGCTGCGTGTGCGGGTGATGAAA
>VGIR01000067.1 GCA_016867815.1 candidate division WOR-3 bacterium
AGCACGGGAACGAGCAGTAGCAGTAGTTTCTTCATAGGTGCTCCAATACTGGAGGGGCGAGTCTCCCCGCCCCTCCGGTTGCCGAGACTATCTTACCACTGCCTTGAGTGTAGCATGTTCCGAGCCGATGTCAATACGCACGAAGTAGGCCCCGGCGCTCAGTCCGCGGCCCTCTTCGTCTCGGTCCCAGCGCAGCCGATGTACACCGGCCCGCTGCTCGCCTGCGTCGAGGCAGCCTACTTGCCGGCCGACAGCATCATGCAGAGTCGCACGCACGCGCGCAGTTGCTGCAGCTTGTCAGGGGGCTTGGTCTCGCCACTCATTGGAGAAGAAGTGAGCATAGTATCGACCTCTGCCAAGTCAAGCGTGCTCGGCGTACTCGGACGCGCGTGGCTCCGAACCTGTTGCAGAGTTTGACGCCCGGCGCGGCGTCGCCTATCTTCAGATGTGCCTGAACTGCCCGAACTGGAAGTAACCAAGGACCGGCTGCGGCTCGCGCTCACCGGACGCGTCGCAGCCGGCGCACTCGTCCGCTCACCGGTCGCCCTGAAAACGGTGACACCGCCGCTGGAATCGCTTGTCGGCAGGCACATCCGGTCGGTCAGCCGCTTCGGCAAAGTCATCTGCATCGCCATCGATGGTTCCACGGGGAGTTCGCTGCCTCCGCCGACCACTTCATCATCTCCCCCTTCCACTTCTGCCCTTCCCTCGGCCACATCTCCGGTTCCCACATCTACTTCGCCATTTCCCCTTTCCACTTCTCCCCTTTACCTCTGCATCCATCTGATGCTCTCGGGCCGGTTTGCGTTCGGCCCGACCAAGGCACCCCTCAACCGACTCCACGCGTTCGTCCTCAGCCTCGACCGCGACGAGGACCTCCGCGTTGTCGAGGATAGCACCAAGCACCGTCTGAGCATCTACCTCGTCACCGACCCGCACCAGATCGACATCGTTGCCCGGCTCGGCCCTGACCCGCTGGCTCCGGAGTTCACGCTCGCCCGCTTCAAGCAGGCGCTTGCTCGCCGCTCGCGCACGCTCAAGCGATTCCTGACCGACCAGTCGGCTATCGCCGGCATCGGCAACTGCTTCTCTGATGAGATACTCCTCGAAGCACGCCTCTCTCCCTTCACTCTCTCGACCGCGGTAAAACCCGAGGAGACCATCCGCCTCTACATGGCGGTGAAGAAGGTGCTGCAGGACGCCACAGTGCACCTCCGGGCTCTTGACCGCCTGCCCGAGCGCAAGGACCGCACGTTCCTGCGCGTCCATGACCGGCTCGACCAGCCCTGCCCTGCCTGCTCAACGCCGGTCAAGCGCGTGAGCTACAGCGAGTCCACGCTCTACTACTGCCCGACCTGCCAGACCGGTGGCCGCGAACTCGCCGACCGCCGCTTCTCCAAGTTCCTGAAATGAGTCCGACGGCTTCCGACATTCGACACTCGTCATTCGACATTCGTCATTCTCCGCTGGTCTCTGTCTGCTCTGAAGTCGGCCGCGGCCATCCGGCGTATCTCGATTCGGTCCTGCTGGCGCTCGAACGACTGCAGCGCGAAAGCGGGGACAGTCCTATGGAACGGGAGGACGCGCGGTACAGTCCCCGTTTTCGCGGTCATGTCCCGCGGCTAACGGTGCCGGATCTCTGCACCGGGACCTCGGGGCTCGCGTGGAGCATGGCCCGCACTGCCTATCGGCTCGGCGGTCAGGGCGGCCCGGCCACCTGGTTGTACAACCGCCTTCGATCCCCTGACGCGAAACCGTCAGGACTCCAACTCAGCCTTCTCGGCTCCAGCCTGCGCAAGGCCTTCACCGGCTACGAGGGTGTCTGCATCGTCGACCACCCGCTGCTCGCTCATATCCTCTCCCCGGTCTGCCGCGCCGCGTACCTTCACTGCGAGATTGCCGCACCCGGGCTGTCCGCGGTCCCCGACGCCTGGCGCACGTTTGTGCCTCTTGAATCCACGGCTCAGAAGCTGGAAGCGCTGGGCGTGAACAGCGAACGGCTCTCCGTGACCGGCCTCGTGGTTGAACCCCAGCTAGCCGAGATCGCCGAGTCGACGCTACAGGCCCGGCTGGCCCGGCTCGACTCTGACCAACCACTCACGGTAGGCTTCTTCGCCTCCGGCGCCGAACCCAGACCCCATACCGCCGCTATCTCCGCCGGTCTGGCATCGGTCACGCGCGCCGGTCACAAAGCAGTCATCTCGTGGGGCACCGGGATGCTAAAGGCTGCCAAAACCCAGTTCGCGCTCCGCCGGGCCGGAGCGCTTGACGAGGCTTTTCGGGTCATCTGGGCGCGGGACCGCGAGTCATCAACCGGCGCATTAGCGGGTGTCTTTCCTGACCTGGACCTGATGGTCTGCGCCGCGCACGAGCGAACCGGCTGGGCAGTCGGCCTCGGGCTGCCTATGCTCGCGCTGCTGCCCCACATCGGGCCGTTTGCGCCCGACAACTTCGCGTTCGCCTCGGAACAGGGCGTCTGTCTCCCGCTCGATGGCACGGCCGCAGCTGCCCGGCTTGGCGACACCCTAGCGGAACTGCGACGAAGCGGCCGACTGGCCGAGATGGCCCGCAGCGGCTGGGGTAGGCACGCCATCACCGGCGCGAAGACCGCGGCCCGCGTGCTCCTGTCCGCCGCCTAGCCGACCCGGCACCGGCGCCAGCCAACCACGGATCAACGCGCTAGACACTGATAGATCATCCAGCCTGCCCACCTGATCGTCACACGGCATCCCACCTCTCCATGGTCCGCTTCTGCATTCTGACGCCTGACTTCGGACGTAGAAAGAAAACGCTTGACACCCGGCCCTATTTCAGTATTCTTATACCGAAATGGCTAATACCAAGCGTCAGAACGGTTCCGCTCCCTTCCGGGTCTCCGAGGCGGCCAACCTCGGCTTGCACGCGCTAGCCGTCATAGCGGCCGGTCCGGAGCCTTTGACACGCACGCGTGAGATCGCGTCCAGGCTGAAGGCCTCGGCCGCTCACCTTGCCAAGGTGATGGTGGCGCTCGAGCGCGCCGGCCTCGTGTCCGGCGCGCGCGGCCCGGCCGGCGGGTACCGGCTCAACCGGGCGCCGCGGCAGATAACGCTGCGCGAGATCTACGAGGCGATCGAGGGACCGATGCAGGCCCGCGAGTGCCTGTTCGACGAGCCGGTGTGCACGGCAAAGGGCTGTGCGCTGAGCGACTACTTCGGCAAGCTTAACCGTGACGTGATGCGCACGTTGGAGCGCACCCGTCTGACCGACCTGATGAAGGAATTCGGAGGAAACAATGGGAAGTAAACGCAAGATCATCCGTATCGACGAAGAGAAGTGCACCGGCTGCGGCCAGTGCATCCCCAACTGCCCGGAAGGTGCCCTGCAGGTCATCGACGGCAAGGCGCGGCTGATATCCGACCTGTTCTGCGACGGGCTCGGCGCCTGCGTCGGCAACTGCCCGGAAGGCGCGATGGAAGTCACCGAACGCGAGGCCGAACCCTACGACGAGGCGCGCGTAATGGAGAACATCGTGAAGGCCGGGCCGAACACGATTGCGGCCCACCTTCACCACCTGAAGGAACACGGCGCGACCGCCTACTACAATGAGGCCGTGGCCTGCCTTGAGAAGAAAGGAATCCCCATGCCCAGAGAGAAGAAGAACCTTGCCTGCGGCTGCCCCGGCTCGGCCGTCCGCGACCTGTCGCCGGAGCCGGCCAAAGCTGCGACTGCCGCCCCCGGCGCCGCGCGGTCATCGCGCCTGCGCAACTGGCCGATCCAGCTCATGCTCGTCCCGGTCAGCGCGCCCTATCTCAGGAACGCTGACCTCCTGCTCTCGGCCGACTGCGTCGGCTCGTCGCACCCCAACTTCCACGACGAACTGCTGAAGGACCGGGTGCTGATAATCGCCTGCCCCAAACTCGACGATACCGACCACTACCTTGAGAAGTTGACCGAGCTGTTCCGGGAGAACGAACCCAAGTCGGTCATGGTCGCGCATATGACCGTGCCCTGCTGCTTCGGCCTGGTGCAGATCGTCCAGCAGGCCATCGCCGCTTCGGGCAAGCCGATACCATTCGCCCAGGTGACCATCGGTCTCGACGGCAAAGTGGCGAAGTGAGACCCATCACGGTGGCCGATTCGCCGGTCGTTCCCAATCCGAACGGCCTGGACGCGCACCGCCTCTTCGCCTCTCCCGACGTCGAGGTGGTTCACATCGCTCTGCCGGCCGGCCACGCACTCGTCCGCCACGCCGCGCCGGTGGACACGCTCTTCTACATCATCACCGGCATCGGGACCGTCGAGTCCGATGCCGGCAGCGTGCGGGCTGAGGCCGGCACGCTTGTCCCCCATCCGAAAGAGACGTTCCACCGGGTGCGGAACGAAACCCGGGACCGGCTCGAGTTCCTTGTCATCAAGGCACCGCGCCCGGTGGTCCCGCCCCGGTTCGACGCAACCGCAAACCAAACCCAACCAGAAGGAGACAATCCGTGAGTATGTTCTGCTACCAATGCGAGCAGACCGCCCGAGGCACCGGTTGTACCGCCCACGGCGTCTGCGGCAAGGATGAAACCTGCTCGACTTTGCAGGATCTTCTTGTGTACGCGACCAAGGGCGTGTCCCAGTACGCCCATCGCGCGCGCGCTTTGGGAGCGGTCGACCGAGAAGTTAACGTGTTTACGGTCGAGGCGCTCTTCACCACCATCACCAACGTCGACTTTGACACCGAACGCCTGTCCGGCTGGCTCGAGCAGGCGTTCGAGATGCGCAACAAGGCCAGGACCATGTACGAGGAAGCCTGCCGCAAGTCGGGCAAGACGCCGGAGCAGTTGTCCGGACCGGCTGCATGGCAGCCGCCTGTCATCGGCTCCGAGATCTTCGCACAGGGCCACGAGCAGGGAGTGCTCGCGCGGCACAAGCTCTGGGGCGACGACCTCGCCGACCTGCACGACCTCGCGCTCTACGGGCTCAAAGGCGCGGCCGCCTATGCAGACCACGCCCAGAAGCTCGGCCAGGAAGACGACGCCGCCTATGCCGAGTTCCACCGGATCCTCGACCTGCTGGCCCGGGACCAGCTGGACGCGGACACGCTCTTTGCCGCTGCCCTCGACGCGGGCCGGCTCAACTACCGTACCATGGAACTGCTCGACGCGGCCAACACCGGCGCCTTCGGCCATCCGGCGCCCACGCCGGTGCGTATGACCCCGGTCAAGGGCAAGGCGATCCTCGTCTCCGGCCACTCGCTCCGCGACCTCGCGGCGCTGCTCAAGCAAACCGAGGGCAAGGGCATCAACGTCTACACCCACGGCGAGATGCTGCCGGCACACGGCTACCCGAACCTGAGGAAGTACGGCCACCTCGTCGGCCACTACGGCACCGCCTGGCAGAACCAGCAGAAGGAGTTCGCCGACTTTCCGGGCGCCATCCTGATGACCACCAACTGCATCCAGAAGCCGCGTGACGAGTACTTCGGCCGCATCTTCACCTCGGGCCTGGTGGCCTGGCCCGGCGTCGCGCACATCCCGAACCAGGACTTCTCGCCGGTCATCAAGGCTGCGCTCGAAGCGCCCGGGTTCACCGCTGACGAACCGGAGAAGACCACGCTGGTCGGCTTCGCCCGCAACGCCGTCCTGGCCGCTGCGCCCAAGGTCATCGAGCTGGTCAAGGCCGGCAAGATCAAGCACTTCTTCCTGGTTGGCGGCTGCGACGGCTCCAAGCCCGAGCGCAACTACTACACCGAGCTCGTCGAAAAGACGCCCAAGGACACGATCGTCCTCACCCTCGCCTGCGGCAAGTTCAAGTTCAACCACCTCCAACTCGGCGACATCGAAGGCATCCCGCGCCTGCTCGACATCGGCCAGTGCAACGACGCCTACTCCGCGATCCAGATCGCCCTTGCGCTCGCCCAGGCCTTCAACACCGAAGTCAACAAACTGCCCCTCTCCATCATCCTCTCCTGGTACGAACAGAAAGCGGTCGCCATCCTCCTCACCCTGCTCGCGCTCGACGTCAAGAACATACGCATCGGTCCCTCGCTCCCCGCCTTCCTCACCCCCAATCTCGTGAAGATCCTCGTGGACAAGTACCAACTGGCGCCGACCAAGACCGCCGACGAAGACCTCAAGGCTATTCTCGGCTAGACATCTGCCTCCCTAAAGAGGGCCGCGGCTCGTCCGCGGCCCTCGCGGTTTCGAAGCACGAACGCGAGGCACGAACCAGCTGCCGCGCTCACTCCTTGACACGCCACCCCCCGGGCGTAATCTGACAGACCTTGGCAACGAGCACCGACGCGCCTCCGCCTCGTTCGTCCGGCGCCGGCCCGAAGCATTGGCCGCTCTTCGGTTCCCTGGCCGTCTTCGGGCTGACGATGATGGCAATGCTGGCGCTGTCGCTGCACCTGACCTCGGGACGCCTGATATACCCACTGGACGATACCTACATCCAGATGGCCATGGCCAAGAACGCCGTGCTGCACGGCACCTGGGGGGTGACGCGACACGGATTCTCCGGCTCGTCCTCTTCGCCGCTGTGGACTCTGCTGGTCTCCGGTTCTTATCTGCTCTTCGGGGTGAACGAGGTCACGCCGTTTGTCCTCAGTTTGCTTTCCGGCACGCTTGCGGTGATAGTCGCATACTCCGTTCTCAATAGACACATCACCAGCCGACCCGCGGTCTTGGCCGCCTGCGTCCTCGGAGTACTGCTGACGCCGCTGCCACCGGTAGCATACACGGGAATGGAGCACGCGCTGCACGCGGCACTCGCCCTGGGCCTGGTCTGGCTGGCGGCCCGGGTTCTCAGTTCTGCCGGACGGCTCCCGCCTCGCGACGTTGGACTTCTCGCTCTGCTCGCCGCTCTCCTGACCGCGGTCAGGTACGAAGGTCTGTTCCTGGCGCTCGTGCTCTGCGTGCTGCTTCTCTTGAACCGACGCATCGCCGGAGCTGCAATTGTCGGAGCCGCCGCCCTGGTTGCGCCGTTGACGTATGGGGTCTGGTCCGTCTCAAGAGGTTGGCACTTCCTGCCGAACAGCGTGCTGCTGAAAGGCTCAATCCCTGACCTCAACGTGAGAGGAATTGTCGAGACACTTTTGGGCTACCGCTTCTGGGCCAACGCCGGCAGGAGCCCGCACCTGCTGTTGCTGCTCATCGTCGCCTCCCTCCTGCTGCTGCTCCGCATGTGGAAGAAGCCTCCCCGAAGCACAGTCCTATACGCCCTGGCCATCTTCATCGGGACGACCATCCTGCACCTTACCTTCGCACAGGCGGGATGGCTCTACCGGTACGACGCCTACCTTGTCCTGACCGGGCTGACAGCCATCTGCACCGGGTTGTGGGAATCCGGACCCGCCTTCACATTCAACCCACTGGCATCGCCCCGTCACGCTGCTGCGGCACTTCTCCTGACGCTGATTTGCAGCCCGGTGCTCGTCCGGGCCGCACGGTTCCTGTATGTCACGCCTCGGTCAACAAAGAACATCTACGAACAGCAGTACCAGATGGGGCTTTTCCTCGGCCGATACTACCGTGACACCCAGGTTGCAGTGAACGACATCGGCGCTGTCTCGTTCCTGGCCGATACGAAACTGACTGACCTGGTGGGCCTTTCAGACCTGGACTGCGGGCGGCTGAGATTGCGGAGGGACTATTCCGATGATATGGTACTCGGTCTCGCGGAAAAGAGGGGCGTGAGAACCGCCCTGGTTTATCGCGACTGGTTTTCGTCTCTCACATGGACTGAGGTCGGGCAGTGGAGAATAGCGGGGAACGTGGCTTGCGCGAAAGCCGACGTGTCCATCTGTGCGGTTGACTCATCGGCAGTTCGCGAACTTGTCCGCAATCTGAAGGCGTTCGCGCCAGACTTGCCCGCGGACGTCGAGCAGTCCGGCCTGTACACCCAGCAGTAGCTGCAGGCGAGGACCCGTTGGACCACGGATCTCGCGAATGAACTGACGGGTCGTCTTTGCACAGGTCGCCCTGGGAACTTGACTTGCCCGTCGAATCTCTGCGAATTGGCATGGTGGCAAGTGCGGTCCGCCTATAGTGGAAGCGCCATGCCCGCGCGAACCCGACCGGCATAGTGCTGACCAAGCCCGGCTCGTTTCTTGACTTACCCGGACGTCCGGCCTATAATCGCAGTTGAGGAACACCCATGCCCAAAAGAACATACCAACCATCCAACATCAGCCGCAAGCGTACTCACGGGTTCCGGGCCCGGATGCAGACGCCCGGAGGCCGCAACGTCATCAGCCGCCGCCGCGCAAAAGGCCGCAAACGCCTGGCCGTATGAATGACAGAGTCGCTGGCAAGAGCGGAAATCGTGCGCCGACGACGAGACGTTGCCCGGGTGAAGCGGGTGGGAATGAAGGTCGGTACTCGGTACCTCAGCCTGCGCTGCGCGCCGAGTCCTGATTCCCCGACCGACAATCCGGCCTTGCCCGACCTGCCCACGCGCCGCGTGGCGTTTCTGTTACCGCGCGGGGTTGGCAACGCGGTCGCCCGCAACCGTCTGAAGCGCCGTCTCCGCGAGATATTCCGCCGAAACAAGGAGTGGTTTCCGGCCGGGTACGATTATCTCATACAGCCGACGGTTGCTGCCGGGAAGCTGCCCTTCGCAGTACTGCTCGAACACACGCTGCGGGCAACGGAAGTACAGAGGACAAAGCAGCAAGGACAAAGCAATGGCTAGGCGCGAAGGCCAAGAAAGCCTCGACCTTTCCGTTTCGTCCTTTCCTCCTGGCTTGGTCCTTTGTCCATTCCGCTTTGTCTTTTCGTAGGCTGATGGCGACACTTCTCCAACTGCTCGTCCGGCTGTATCGCAGCACACTCGGTATCGTCCTTCCCAACTCCTGCCGCTATCAGCCAACCTGTTCGCAGTACGCGCTGGACGCAATTGCCGAATACGGCGCAGTCCGCGGCTCCTGGCTGGCAGTGAGACGTATCGCCCGTTGTCACCCCTGGGCCGCGGGCGGCGATGACCCGGTACCGACAGAAGGACCAAGGGCGAAGGACCAAGGACAGGGCCCGGACTTCGCCACCAAACGGAGAACGACCACCGCATGAGAAACGATCAACAGACGTCCAGCACGACGACCACCATCATTGGCTTCGTGCTGGTGGCCGCAATCCTTATCCTCTCGCAGATTTTCCTCCGGCCGCGAGCAACTCCACCCCAGCAGGCTGCGGCTCCGACTCAGCAGACCCAGCCGCAGGCTGCTCAGCCGGTTCAGGCAGGCCAATCGGACGTACCGGTGCTTCAGCCTGTCCAAGCGCAATCACTGGTTCCGCTTGCGGCCGAACCAGCGGCCGAGTCCATCGTCACGCTGGAGAACGAACTGGTGCGGCTGGAGTTCACGAGCGTCGGCGGCGCGGTCAGGTCAGTCTGGATGAAGAAGTACCAGGTGGAAGTCGTACCGCAAGGCAGGAACCTGCTGGGAACGGCTGTAGAACTGCCACAGGGCTGGGTCAGCACCGCCTCCACGCCGATGCAGGTGACGAGAAACGACAGCTCGGTCACGTTCACCGCGCGCTCCGACAGCCTGATCCTGACCAAGACCTTCAGTCTCGGCAAGGACTATACGCTCGACCACCGAGTCTCTGTCGCCGGCCCGGCCCGAGGTTTCGCCGTCGACGGCATGGCCGGGCTCGCCCTGACCGAGAAGAACCCCAAAGCGGAACTGATCCACTTCCACTTCTACGCACATGTGGGCAAGAAACTCCAGCAGACGCCGGCCGGCAAGCTGAAGAACCCGCAGGGGAAGTGTGACACCGCCGAGTGGGTCGGCGTGAAGTCGAGATACTTCCTGCTCGCGGTCATCGCCTGCGACCGGACCTTTGACTCGACCTACGCCGTTTCGGTTGACAGTGGCCGCCTGGGATTCAGCGCCGTAGTGAAGAACCCCTCGCCGGAGACCCAGTTCACGGTCTACCTGGGCCCGCTTGAGCACGCACGGCTGCGCGCGTTTGGCCTCGGGCTCGACAACGTCATCGGCCTCGGCTGGACCCGGCCGCTTGCCGTAGCGATGCTCTGGTTCCTGCGCCTGCTGTACACCATCGTGCGCAACTGGGGCCTGGCCATCATCGTCTTCGCGATACTGATGAAGCTGGCGTTCTATCCGCTGACCCGCACCCAGACCAAGCAGATGCGACAGATGCAGTTGCTGCAGCCCAAGATCAGCGAGCTGAAGGTGAAGTACAAGAACGACGCGCAGAAGCTCAACGCCGAAACGATGCAGCTCTACAAGCTGTACAAGATAAACCCGGCGTCCGGCTGCCTGCCGTTGCTGGTCCAGATGCCGGTGTTCTGGGCGCTGTACGCAGTTCTCAGCAACGCGATCGAACTCCGTGGGGCTGCGTTCGTGTTCTGGCTGAAGGACATGTCCGTGCCCGACGCGCTCTTTGGCCACCTGCCGCAAGGCCTGCCGATGGTCGGCGGTGCCGCAATCGGGCTAGTGCCGATACTCATGGGCGCGTCGTCTATCGTCCAGACACTGATAACATCGGCCGACAAGAAGAACCTCGCCATGACGATAATCATGCCGGTGTTCATTACCTTGATCTTCCTGAACATGCCGAGTGGCCTGCAGCTCTACTGGTTCATGTACAACGTCCTGTCCATCGGTGAGAGCCTGATAGCCATGAAGGGAGGTATGCCGTGGAGCAAACCCAAGAGTCGCAGGGAGCCGTCCCTGGCGACGGCGCCCCCTCCGAAGTAGCCGCGACCCCGCCTCCGGTGCCGCTTGAGCCGGAGTTGATACGGCAGGAGGTGCAGTTCCTCGCCCACCACATTGGCATCCGCGCCCGGGTGGAAGTGGAACTCCACCCTGAAGGTTACTACGCGAACATCCATGCCCGGCGCTCGAGCGGAATCATCATCGGTCGCCACGGCGCCACGCTCGAAGCCATCGGCTACGTCGTCCGGCTGATGGTGGCCAGGCACTATCCCAACGTGCCCAAGGTTATCGTTGACATTGCCGGCTACCGCCAGCGCCGCGCGAGCTTCCTGCGTGCCAAAGCCCAGGCCATCGCCAGAATCGTGCTCGAAAACGGCCGCGAGATGGAACTGGAGCCCCTCACCTTTGAGGAACTTGAAGTGGTCCAGGACGAACTGCAAAAGACGCCAGGAGTCCGGGCCCGTGCGGTCGGCGAAGGCTCACCGCGAGTGGTCATTCTCTCCCCGGCAAAGAAATGACCGGCCCGCGCCGGCGTCCGCGTCCATCCAACATCTTTCCGTCCCGATCTGATGGTCCTTCGTCAATGCTCCGCCGCTCGATTCCGGGGGCAGGCATTCGACGCTTGTCACCCGCCGACGGTCACTTCCGTGACATCATCTGCGCCGTGGCCACGCCACCCGGGACCGGAAGCATGGCCGTAATCCGGGTATCAGGCCACGGGGCATTCGCAATTCTCGACCGCTTCTTCCCGGAACGCAAACCCTCACGCCAGCATTCGCATACAGTCCGGCTCAACTGGCTCTGCACCGCAGCGATGGAACCGGTCGACCAGGTGCTGGTAACCGTGTTCCGAGCTCCCCGCTCCTACACCGGCGAGGACACGGCCGAGATATCCTGCCACGGCGGCACGGTTGCCGCTGACAGGGTGATGACAATGCTGCTTCGCGCCGGCTGTCGGGTGGCGGAGCCGGGGGAGTTCACACGCCGTGCAGTCCTGGCGGGCAAGATGAGCCTATCCCAAGCTGAGGCGGTTGCCGACATGGCCGAGGCCCGATCAGAAGCGGCCTTTCGGGGAGCGCTTGCGCGCTACCGCGGAGAGCTGTCTCGCCTCGTTGCCGGGATAGCAGAGGACCTGAAGGAACTGCAGACAGAGATGGAGTACAGCCTGGGATTCGATGAGCACGGCGGCAGCTGCGGAGCTGTACCCGCTTCCCGGATACGCCGCATTGAGAAGCATCTCACCGAGATTGTCGAATCGGCTGCGGAAAGTCGGCTTCTCATTGAGGGTGCAAACGTCGCCATCATTGGCCGGCCCAACGCCGGCAAGTCAAGCCTGTTCAACCAACTGGTCGAGGGCGAGCGGGCCATCACGAGCCGGGTCTCGGGCACGACCCGGGACCGGATTGACGCGACCGTTGTCCTGGCTGGGGTCCCGGTGCGGTTCGTTGATACTGCCGGGCTTACGGGCCGGGCCGGAACGCATCTGAGCCGGCTGGCCATCGTCCATACCAATCGGGCGGTAGAACAGGCCGACATCGTAATCGCGCTCTTTGACGGCTCCCGGCCGGCAGGCCCCTCTGACCGGATGGTGCTTGCGGCTGTCGGGAGCCGGCCCGCCATCTGCGTCCTGAACAAAGCTGACCTGCGACGCCGGTTCGACCGTTCGTTCGCCCACAGATTCCGGGCCGGGATGATGCCGGTCTCGTGCCGCACCGGAGCCGGCATTGCCGAGCTCCGAACGCACCTTGCCGGCATGCTGCGGGCCGGTCCGGGTCCGAAACTGATGGTGAACCGTCGCCAGCTTGAGGCGCTATCGGCCTGCCGCGACGCGCTGATCCGGGCCGGCTCTGCGCAGACCCTCGAAACCGCCGCTCTTGAAACCAGGTCGGCGGTTGATATGCTCAGTCAGGTTGATACTCCAGTGACCAGCCGCGACATACTTGACCGGGTCTTCGCCCGCTTCTGTGTAGGGAAGTAATATGGAACGTATCGCGCTCTATGTTGAGGATACACCGGGCATGGCGACTGCGGCCGCGTGGGCCTTGCGCCTGGCCAAAGGCATGTCGTGCCGAGTGTTTGCGCTGTCGGTCATCAACCCTGACGCGCCACGCCGCAGAGACACCCAGACGTCCGACGCCGAAGAACGCGCCTGGAGCCAGTTGTACGAAATCGAGGACGACGCGTTCCAGAAGGATGTCCGCATCTCGCTGCTGCTCGAGACCGGCGATCCGCTGCAGAAACTGGTCAGTCTCAGCACCAGCTACGATGCCGAACTGGTAGTCGCCAGCGCGGATTGCCGACTTACCTGTTCCGAGCTCGTTCGCCAGAGCAGCCGGCCGGTCGTGTTCGTGAAATAACCCATGGAGGTACGTTGATGGCGAAGATATCCGAGCTGCTGCCCCGCTCGGCAATTGTGCTCAGCCTGCAGTCGAAGGAGAAGTTCGCTGTGATAAACGAACTGGTCCACCCGCTCGTGGCGGCCGGCGCCATCACCGAGGAATCGGAGTTCGTTTCGGCCATTGTCCGGCGCGAGAACATGGAAAGCACCGGCATCGGCCTGGGCGTCGCGATTCCTCATGCCCGGACCAGGGCTGTCTCCAGTATCGTGCTCGCGTTCGGCCGGTCTGACTCGGGTGTTGACTTCAGCAGCCTGGACGGCAAACCGTCGCACCTCATCTTTCTGATTGCCGCACCGGAGGAACAGAAGACCGAGTACATCATGACCCTGGCGCGGCTCTCCAAACTACTGCGTAAGGACGACGTGCGCATCGGCCTGAACAAGGCCGGCTCACCCGACGACGTCATGCGGGTGATCTTGCAGCATGAGTCCTAGCCCGTATTCAAGGAAAATCGGCCGACTGCAGCTGACCGCAGTTCTCGGGGACATCACCGAGCAGGAGACCGACGCCGTCGTTAACGCCGCCAACAACCACCTCTGGATGGGGTCGGGCGTGGCCGGGGCCATCAAGGCCAAAGGCGGCGGGGTGATCGAGCGCCAGGCGATGCAGCTCGGTCCGATTGAGCCGGGACAGGCCGTGACGACCTCGGCCGGCAGCCTCAAAGCCCGCTACTGCATCCACGCCGCGGCTATGGGCCAGGACCTCGCTACCAGCGCCAACCTCATATCGAAGGCGACTCGGAGCTCCTTGAGTGAAGCTGCGAGGCTGGGCATCGACTCGATTGCGTTCCCCGCGCTCGGAACCGGGGTCGGCGGCTTTCCGGCCGACGCCTGCGCGCGTCTTATGGTGGCTGCCGCGCTCAGCCATGGGCGAACCAACCTGAAGCCCAGCTCGGTGACATTCGTGCTCCGCGACGAACCGGCACTCGGCAACTTCAGCGAAGCCCTTGGGTCAATCCCGGAACCCAATGCCTGACACTGGTTACTACCTGACCCGCTGCCGCGAGGAACTGGTCGGCTTGCTCGCCGCACAGGGCGTCAGCATTGCCCCGGCCGAGGTGCGCGATGTCGAGGGCGGCATCGAGGCCGATCTCGCGGTACCCCTGTTCCGCATCGCCAAGGAACGAGGCGAGAATCCTCAGGCACTTGCCGAACGCCTCGCCGGGGCGCTGCAACTCGAGGGGACGCGCTTTGCTTCTGCGACCGCACTCAAAGGTTATCTGAACCTGGGATTCAATAGGGCACGCTTCGCGCAGGAAGTCATCGCCGACTTCAGCCGGAACCCGGAACGGTACGGCAGCTCCGGAGCCGGGATGGGTCACTCCATAGTCATCGACTACTCATCTCCGAACATCGCCAAGCCGTTCTCGGTCGGCCATCTCCGCTCTACTATCATCGGCCAGGCACTGCACAACATCCTGAGTTTCCTCGGCTACCAGGTCATTGGCGACAACCACCTTGGGGACTGGGGGACGCAGTTCGGCAAACTCCTCTGCGCGTTCAACCGCTGGGGCAGCGAAGAGGAACTCGAACGCAACCCGACCGCCCACCTGCTCAGCCTGTATGTCCGGTTCCACGAGGAGGCGAAGGCGAATGCCGGCCTCGAACTCGAAGCCCGGGACTGGTTCCGTCGGCTCGAAACCGGCGACGACAATGCCCGTTCGCTCTGGCAGCGTTTCGTCAAGCTAAGCACGACCGAGTTCGGCCGCATTTATGACCTGCTGGGTGTGAAGTTCGACTCGATGCGCGGCGAGAGCGCCTACGAGGACCGGTTGGCCGGTGTCGTCTGCCGCGCGCTCCAGCACGGCGTGGCCAGACGTGAGCAGCCGGCTGCCGCGATGGTGACCGGCGGGGACGAAGTAGGGGCGGACGAAACCGTGGTCATCATACCGCTCGACGACGCCGGTATCGAGACTCCGCTCATCCTCCAGAAGTCGGACGGCACCAGCCTCTACGCGACCCGCGAGCTTGCCACTGCCGAGTACCGTATCGAGCGTTGGCATCCCGAGAAGATGCTCTACGTGGTCGGCAAGGAACAGGAGCTCTATTTCCGCCAGTTCAGTGCCGCTCTGACCAAGCTCGGCATCGGCGTTCCGTGCATTCACGTGACCTTCGGCCTGGTCCGACTGCCTGAAGGCCGGATGTCCACGCGAGAGGGCAGGGTAGTATTCCTCGAGGATGTCATTACCGAGGCAATCCGCCGTGCCGAGGCGGTTGTCCAGGCCCGCGAACTCTCCGTTGAAGAGAAGACACGAATCAGCCGCATCGTCGGCATCGGCGCCATCAAGTATGCCGACCTTTCTCAGAGCCGCATCAAGGAAGTCGTGTTCGACTGGAACCGGATGCTGGCGCTCGATGGCGACTCCGCGCCCTATCTCCAGTATGCCTACACCCGCACCCGCTCAATCCTCCGCAAGGCACCCGACTTCCGCCCGGCCGATTTCACTCTTCACTCTTCACTATTCGCTCTTTCCGAAGAGATCTCTCTTCTGCGCTCCCTTGCCCGGTTCCCGGATGCCGTTGTCTCTGCGGCCGAATCGTACGAGCCGCACCGAATTGCCGGACGAATCTACCGCATTGCCCGGGACTTCTCGGCGTTCTACGACAAGGCGCCCGTCCTCAAGGCCGAGACAGCCGAACTCCGCGACGCCCGCCTCTTCCTTGTCGAGATGACCGGCAAGGTCCTTGCGACCGGTCTGGCTCTGCTCGGCATCGAAGTCGCGGACCGAATGTAGTCAAGACAATCGGCCGAATTCAGAAGTCAGAATCCAGAACGCAGATCGCAGAAGTCCGGACGATGCGCCATCTGCGGTCTCCCTCCCCGCTCACTCATTTCCGGCTTCTGCCTTCTGGTTTGTGACTTCCGACTTCGGCTGGTAGTTCTGGCCTGGGTACATGGTGACCCCCTGAGAGAGGTAAGACGGTCAGCGGGAATTGCTCCGCGGAGATGGAGAGAGATGAGACGGAACGTGCGTGAGATTTGTCGGTCGGCAGGCGCTCGGATGCGCCCGGGCAGACAAGAAGAAGGGCATCGTGCTCAACGCCTGGCTGGTTACACTTGTGTGATGAATA
>VGIR01000068.1 GCA_016867815.1 candidate division WOR-3 bacterium
CGAGCAGTTGGATACGCTCCGGCGGGCGCTGGGAATGGCCGAACCGAAGACGGAGTCCAGCCTTCAGACTACCGGTCAAAAGCTGTCAGCCTGAGATGGATTCTACAGGAGAATTCGGACTTGACCGTCACGGTCCGGGTCCCAGCCGCGCTCACGGTCGTGTCGGTCCCAGCCATGGTGCCGGCCGCGCTCCCAGCCGAAGTGCCAGCCCCAGCCGTACTGCGGCCGGCCTCTGTGCCCGGGCGGCAGGTATCCATAGTCGTGGCGGGGCGCGCACCGTTCGTACCCGTGATGATGGCTGTGCCCGAGCCAGCACAGCATCGCGCTCCAGAACCGCGCCCGGTGGGCTCGTTGCCTGGCGCGCCGCGGATGCGCGTAGGTCGTACTTGAGAGCAGCAGCAGTATGGCTGCTGCGGCTATGATGCTTCGCTTCATGGCTATCTCCTTTTTGACGGTGACCATACGACCCTATCTACCCCGGGCGGGCGGTTTCCATTCCCGCGGGACCGAAGTGGGGAAAGCCCCTCGAAGCGCGAGAACGCGCGGTACAGTCCCAGTTTTGCCCGAGCTATGCCGGGAGAATGATGGCCGAGGTGGAGTATTCCGGCACCATCTGGAAGCCACGGGTAAGCCGGACGCCAATCCGCTGGGGCCGGAGCAGGGCGAATACCTTCTTCTGTTCCGAGAGGTCCGGCCAGACCGGGTAGCCCGGGCTGTAGCGAACCGTCTTGCTCCAACCGGGCAACTTGGGCAACCGGCGCTGGCCATACTCGGCGAGCGCCTCGGTCATTTCGGCACTCAGCCCGTGGAGCAGGAACTGATCGTGTATCCTGCCCGTCGCGGCCAGGCGGCGCCCCGCCGCTGCGACCGCTGCCCCGATCGTCACGACCTGCAGGGCCATGTTGAAACGCTCCTCGCCGTGCTTCCTCCGGAGACGAAGGGCAAAGGCGGGCGCGAACGACAGGCGCGTCAACTCCTCGCCCGTCCTGGGGTGGGTGACGACGAGACCGTTCCCTTCCACCCTGGCCTCGAACAGCCCGTAGACGGCCGCGGCGTGCCACAGCCTGTCTCGGCAGCTGGTTGCGAGCAGATCCTCCAGCGTCCTTTCCGCCTCGCGCCGGGCGGTCCTGGTTGGCCTGGGGCCGAACATGCGCCAGCGCTTCCGAAACAGCGCCTCCTGGTCCAGGAACCGCAGGAAGCGGCTGGTGTCGGATCGCACCATCTTCGTCAGCGAGCGCGCATAGCCGGCGGAAATGGCCGGGTGGTTGCGCCCCTCTTCGGGTCTCTGCCTGCGGACGGGTTGACCGGCCTTCACTGCCCGGACGCGGGCCGGTGCGGCCCCAGCCCGGCCCACCTCGGCCTTCCCCAGCTCCTGCATGATGTCCAGTCCTGCCAGCGCGTCCTTGGCGTAATGGACCCCGCCGCGGTAGGCGGGCGTGAGTTCCTTCTCCACGTAGCTCGCGGTGAGCGCCGCCCCGCCGCAGATGACCGGGATTGTCAATCCGGCCTCGGCAAAGGCCTCCACGTACTCCTTCATCGCCCGCGCCGACTCAACAAGCAACCCGGAAAGGCCGATGGCATCGGGCCGGTGCTCTCGCGCCGCCGCAATGATGTCCTCCGGCGTCTGCCGCACGCCGAGATTCACGACGTGAAACCCGTTGCTCGACACAATCATATCAACCAGGTTCTTGCCGATGTCGTGGATATCGCCGCGCACAGTTGCCAGCAGCAGGGTGCCGCGCCGCTCGTCACCGCCTGCCGGCAGGTGCGGCCTCAGCACCGCGAAAGCGGCGCGCATCGCCTCCGCCGACCTGAGCACAAACGGGAGTTGCATCCGTCCGGACTCGAACCTGCGACCCACCTCGGTCATGGCCGGAAGCAGTTCCTCGGTGATGATCTTCGTCGCGGGCCGGGTCTTGACCAGTTCCAGGACCGCCGCGGCGATTCCGGTTCGGTCTCCGGCGAGCACGTGCTCTCTTGCTGTGAGCGATCGACCCTGGACGATGGACAAGGGACGATGGACGACGGACGGCTCCTGCACGAGAACGAGAAGTGCTTCCAGCGGCGTGTCGGTGCCGCGGCTGCGGTTGTATATCAGGTCCTCACATCGCCTGACTGTCTCGGGGTCGAGCGCCGAGAGCGGCTCGATTCTGCCGGCGTGGAGAATGGCGGCGTCGAGCCCATGCTCTACCGCGTGGTGGAGGAAGACCGTGTTGAGCGCGCGGCGCGCCTGCGGCACAAGACCGTGAGAGATGTTGCTGACGCCAAGCAGCGTGAAGCTGTCCGGGAACCGGCGCTTCGCCTGTCGGACAGCCTTCAGGGTTTCGGCTCCGGCGCTGCGCAGCGACTCGTCGCCGCTGGCCAGGCTGAACGTGAGGAAGTCGAAGAACACGTCCTGCGGGGCCAGCCTGCCGCGCCGCACTACCAGGTCGTAGAGCCGCTCGGCCACCTCGAGCTTCCGCTCGCAGGTCATCGCCATTCCCTTGCGGTCGATCGTCATCAAAACCAGCGCCGCTCCCATCCTGCGGCAGAGCTTTATCGTCTTCTCGGCCCGGTCCGGGTCTTCCAAGTTGACCGAGTTGACGATGCACCGTCCGGCCAGCCGGACGAGCGCCGTTTCTACCGCGTCGTAGCGCGTCGAATCGACCATAACCGCCAGGTCAACGGCTGCGTTCAGGCGAGCCGCAAGCTGCTTCATGTCCGCGACCTCGTCCTGGCCCGCGGCCGCAACTGAAAGGTCCATCACCTGCGCGCCCTCGCTCTTCTGTTCCTGTGCCACTTCGACCATGCCTTCGAAGTCACGGGCCAGCAGCCGCTCGCGGAAACGTTTGCTGCCGCTCGCGTTCGTGCGCTCGCCAATGAAGAGTGGCCGTGGCTCCACCCTCAACTCCTGCCCGCTGAAGAGCGAAGATACCCGCGGCACCGGCTTGGCCGGCCGCAGCGGCTTGATGCCTTCGAGCGCGTTTCTCAGCATGCGGACGTGCTCGGCCGTGGTACCGCAGCAGCCGCCCGCGATGGCAAGGCCCGGACCGGTCGCGAGTCTCCTCATCCGGCGGGCGAATTCATCGGGCGAAAGGTCGTATACCAGGCGTCCGGCCTCGAGTCGGGGCAGGCCCGCGTTGGGCATGACCGACACCAGCTTTGAAGAGTGTCCGGCGAGATAGCGTACCGCCGCGGTCATGCCTTCCGGGCCGAGCCCGCAATTGAGCCCGATTGCGGCGATGGGGTAGGGCTCGATCGCGGCCAGCACCGTCCCGATGTCAGAGCCGGTGAGGGTCCGGCCATGCTCATTCAGAGTCACCTGGGCGAGGATCGGAACCGCGAGACCTGTGGAGTCCAACGCGTCAAGCACGGCCGCGAGCACTGCCTTGAGCTGCAGCAGGTCCTGGCAGGTCTCGAGTATCAGGCAGTCCACGCCACCGGCGAGCAGGCCGTCAACCTGGGGCCGGAAGCTGGCGACCAGATCAGCAAAGCTGATGTGCCCGAGACTCGGCAGCTTCGAGCCCGGCCCGACTGACGCGGCCACGAAACGCGGCTTTGCCGGCGTCGCATACTCGCGCACGGCTCGCCGAGCGATCTCAGCGGCGGCACGATTGAGTTCGAAGCACCTCTCCCCCAGACCGTGCTCGGCCAGCGTGTGCCGGGCCCCGCCGAAGCTATCGGTCTCGATGACATCGGCACCCGCAGCCAGGAACTGCTCGTGTGCCTGGCGTACGATATCCGGCCGGGTCTCGACCAGCAGTTCGTTGCATGCACCCGCTGGTGCTCCCAACGCCTGCAGCGCTGTGCCAAGCCCTCCATCGAAAATGACGATGCGCTTGCGGCAGAGCGCAAGGAAGCGCTGAGCGCTGAGTGCTGAATGATGAGTGGCGGACACAGGGGCGCGCGAAGTGCTGAGCGCTGAGTGATGAGTGGCGGACACAGGGGAACGCGAAGCGCGAAGTGCTGAGCGCTGAGTTCCGGACCGGCCCGCTTTGCGCTCCTCACTCATCGCTCATCGCTTTCCGTTCACGCTCCGCGTTCATCGCCCTGCACTCATCACTTCTCACTCATCGTTCATCGCTTCGTGTTTTCTCGCGCCTTCACCGTCCTTACGCTGGCGATGATCATCGCGGTGAGTTCGTCCGCCTCCTGAACAAGTGGCGCCAGCACGGCAGTCGGCACAAGCCGTTCGGCTTCGAGCAGCTCGAGCCAGTACCGGCTCTCTTCCAGTTCCTGTAGCGCGCCTTCCAGCTTGCTCACAAACTCGGCGTGAGATCGACTCCGACTTCCTTCGCGATAGTGCGCGCCGACCGAGGTCCCGGAGCGCAGTAGCTGCTTGCCCAGAACCTGGGCGACCGTTGACTTCGGCAGCGCTGCGTAGAGCCGTATTGTCCGGAGCGCGAATTCCCGTGTCCGCTCCTTCAGCCTCTTCCCGCCCTTGTCCGCGTTCCGTTCCTCACTCATCGCGCTCTCTGCTCCTCCATGCTCACTCCTCACTTATCGCTGTGCACCCACCACTCCGCGCATCGCTTTCCGCTCATCACTCCTTGCTCATCGCTATGCACTCATCACTCATCGCTTTCCGCTTCTCTCTCCCCGCTCCTCACTCATCGCTCTGCACTCATCACTCATCGCTTTCCGTTCATCGCTCCGCGTTCATCGCTCATCGCTCATCGTTCAGCGCTCTCAGCACCTCGGCTGTTGCTCGTCCCTTGCCCATGGTGTAGAAGTGCAGTCCCGGCACGTCCTGCTTGAGCAGGTCGCGGCAGAGCCTGGTCGCGAACTCGACGCCGGCACGGGCAGCGTCGGCCGGTGTGGCCGCGCGGGTTATGCGGCCGACCAGTTCCTCGGGCAGGTCAACGTGGAACTCGCGCGGTATCGTAACGAGCTGCCTCGCGTTGGTGACCGGCTTGATGCCGGGAATGATCGGCACCTTGATGCCGATGGCGCGGGCCCGGTCCACGAACTCACGGAAGGGGCGCGCCGCAAAGACCATCTGGGAGATGATGTAATCGGCTCCGGCGTCCACTTTCGCTTTCAGGTGTCGCAGGTCGTCGGCGAGGTTCGGCGCCTCGTAGTGCTTCTCCGGGTAGCCGGCAACGCCGATGCAGAAATCGGTCGGCACGGCATTGTCCAATTCCTCCAGGTAGTGTCCGCGGTTCATCGCGGCTATCTGGGCAGTCAGCTCTGACGCGAACCGGTGGCCGGCCGGCTCGGGCACGAACTCCTTCTGTCCCGGCGCCGGGTCGCCGCGCAGGACGAACAGGTTGGCGAACCCGAGATACTGAAGGTCGATCAGCGCGTCCTCGGTCTCGTACCGGTCAAACCCGCCGCAGATTATGTGCGGCACGGTCTCGATCTTGTACCGGTTGTAGATGGCGGCGCAGATGCCGACCGTACCCGGATTCTTGCGCCGCGGTATCTTCCGGGTCAGGCCCGCACCGACATCCTCGTAGACGATCCGCTGCTGGTGATAGGTGACGGTGATGAACGTCGGCTTGAACGGCAGCAACTGGTCGACCGAGCCGAACAGCTCGGAGATCGACCGCCCCTTTTCGGGCGGGGTAATCTCGATTGAGACCAGCGGCTGCTTCCGCCGTGCGATGAGCTCGGTAATGTGCAACGCTACTCCTTGGGCGGAAACAAAACGCCGCCCTGCGCATCAGGCGGCTCGCCGGCTCGAAGGTCTCTTTTGCCTCTTTGGCCGCATCGGGCAGTTCATCGCTCCGCGCTCAGCGTTTATCGCTCATCACTCAGCGCTTCCTATCTCTGCCCGGGCACCGTAGCACCTTCAAGCTCGGTTGCCGTGCCGGCAGCCAGACCAGAGGCCGCCGGCCGCTCCTGATGCGTAGGGAGTATAGCGATTGACGGCTTCGGGCGCAAGCTCAGGCACGGAGGAAAGCGCCGTCCGGCGGCTGGCTTCCGCGCGGCAGAAGCACAGGAGGCGGGCATTGCCCGCCTCCTGCATAGCTCTGCGGTTTGACTACTCGGTTACTACCAGCTTGGCGACCTGGCTCGACACCCTGTCCGCCAGGCGGACGAAGTAGGTCCCGGCCTTGACGCCGGCAAGACTCCAAGTGACCTGCCCGGCGCCGGTCAGGTGGCTTCCCACCTCCGCGACCAGCCGGCCGTTCACGTCGAACGCGGCCAGCCGCGCGCTCCGCCCCGGGGGAACGGAGTAGGCGATGCCCGCGCTGCGGAACGCCGGGCTGCGCACTGCGAGCTTCGCGCCCGCAAACTGCGGTGCGGATTTGGGTTCGGCCACTGCCGCCTGGAAGGGCTCGCACAGGAAGTCGTCGATGTACCAGCCCTCGGCGGTGCCGCTGTAGCCGGAAAGGAAACGCAGCCGCGTCCTTATGGTCTGCCCCGACCTGTCGGGGAGGGGATTGACCCTCTCCTCCCAGGAGCCGCTCGCCCCGTTGTAGTAGTCCTGCAGGTCCCAGAACTTCGAGCCGTTGTTCACTTCCAGCGCGCAGTAGTCGCCGGTGGCGACTTCGGTCCACTGCCCGAACCGGAGCTGGGCCGCGCTACCGGAGGTGAAGTACGGCGTCAGCAGCCGGGCGTCGTTCTGGTTCGTGTACTTGAAGCTGCCGTCGACCCCGCAGTACCAGCTGTTCGCCGGCGACTGGCTCCGGTTCCCGGTCTGGTACCAGTTGTCGGCCACGCCCGAGTGGGTCCAGCCGTTCTCGCCCGACTCCATGTCATCCGCGAACCCGTACCCGGTGGTGATGTGGAGCGGGAAACTGACGCTGGTCGAGTACCCGCCCGCTGCCGTGACCGCGAGGTCCATGGTCGCCAGGTGCTTGTCCGGGCAGGCGGCATCCACGTGGATCGAGAACGGCGTCGTCGCGTAGCCGTCCTGGGCGATGGCGATGCTGCCGAAGTCCGCGTTCGCCGTGGTCACGGTGACGTAGGGGTCGCTGGTGGACAGCGTGCCGCTCACCGTCGCCGCGTCGGCCGTGCCGAGGTTGCGCAGACCCAGGGTCAGGTTGGCGTCGCCGCCCGGTGCCGGGAACGCGCTCTGGTACCCGCGGTACTCGAGCGCCGGCGCCTGGTAGACGCCGATGTGCGCGCCCTGGTATACCTCCTTCGTGGAGTTGTTCTGTACGAACACGATCAGGTCGCAGTTCCGCGCCACCCAGGCCGCGTCAACTGTGTAGTTGCGGCTCTTGGAGAGCGAATCGCCGGCCGGGATCGTCACCGCCTCGCCCGCCGCGTCGGGCAGCATGTTCCGCTCGACATGGTGCAGGCTGTCGAGGTCCTTCCAGACGCAGTAGATGTGGCTCTCGCAGAGCGCCACCTGCAGCTGGCCGCTCACCTCGCTCGCGGTCGTGTTCTTCAGCTTGATGCCGAGGTCACCGGTCCTGGTCGCCGAATCGTACGTGCAGGTGAGCACGATCTCCAGCGGGCTCTCCACGGTCTTGCGCTGGTCGAAGTACGAGCGGTAGTCCAGGTACTTGTTACCTGTGGTCATGCCGCCGACCAGCGAGTAGTTTCCGTCCAGCTTCACGGTCGGCGTGCCGGATACGCTGTAGTAGTTGTCGCGGTCAGTGGCATGCTGGTTGGCATAGGGGTCACCGGAGTGATAGCTGATGGTCAGCACCGAATCGAAAGCCGCAAACTGCAGCTCCCACAGCCCACGGGCTGTGCCTGGGCAGTAGGGTCACCACGTACCGGTGAACTCTTCGTTCACCATCACGCGCTGGGTTCCCAGCAACATTGCCGGTACCAGCAGCGCCAGCAGGAACAGACTCTTCACGCTACCTCCTGGTCAGGAATGCTCCGCAGAAAGAGCGGTCGCAGCGCCCGAGACACCTCGGGGCCGCTTGCGCCCGGCAGAGATTCTAGTCCCTTCAACTCCCCGGTCAACCCGCGTCCGCCCTCCTCCTTCCTTACTGCTTACTCGTCACTCCTCATTCATCACTCATTACTCAGCACTCCTCTCTCATCACTCATCACTCCGCCCTCCTCTCCTCACTCATCACTCATCGCTTAGCGCTCATCACTCCTCTCTCCCTCCGCCCGTTGACCGGCATCCAGAAATCACTACAATCTCTGGGTATGGACGTGAACACCGTTCAGGGCAATGACCCGGCGGCGCTCTTGCTCATCGGCGCGGTCGTCGCGCTGATTGTCGTAGTCGGCGGCACTGCACTGCTGCGGCGGCGACGGAGCCTGCGACTCCGCCGGGCGTGGGTGGACAAACGGCTGGACGTCATCTCCCGCGACTTCGACCGGATAGCCGAATACGCAGGCGATCCCCGCAAGCCGGACGAGTGGGGGTCTTTCGACCTTGGCCTGAAAGCCACGGCCGCCTGTCGCTGGTCTGAGGCACGCGAGCACTTCGAGCAGGCCCAGACCGACGGCGCCGGCACCCGGCTCTCCCCACTCCTCAACCAGGTCGGTGTCTGCCTCTACATGCAGGGCCGCTTCGACGAAGCGCTGAAACAGTTTCAGGAATCTGACCGTTTGGCCGGCCCGCTTGCGGACAAGCGGGGGCGGGCCTCGGCCTTGAACAACATCGGCGTCATCCGTCACCACGGCGGAGAACTCGCCCTCGCGCTCAAGGATCTCACGGATGCGGGCGCTTTGGCCCGCGAAGCCGGGGACCAGTTTCTGGAGGGAATCTGCCTAGGGAACCTGGGGAACGTTCTGCGTAGCCGAAGGGACTACCTCGCCGCGCTGAAAGCCCACGATGAAGCACTGGGGCTGGCGCGCCAGGTCGGAGACAAAGCGGGGATGGCGACCGCCCAGGGCAACATCGCCACCGTCCTGCATGACAAAGGCGAAAGTGACAAAGCCCTCGACGGCTACGCGCGGGCACTGGAGACGGCCCGCAAAGTCGGCTACAAGCTGGGCACGATAGTCGCCCTCTGCAACGTCGGCTGCCTCTACCGTGAGCAGGGAGACCCCGACCGCTCGCTCAAAAGCCACGAGGCAGGACTTGCCTTATCCCACGAAATCGGCTATCGGCTGGGCGTGGTGACCGAACTGGGCAACATCGGCCTCATCCTGACCGGCAAGCATCAGCACGAACGGGCGGTGGCCTACCTAGCAGAGTCGCTCGCGTTCTTCACCGCAGCCGGAGTGGCCAACGGCCCCCGCCAGGCTCTCTACGGCCTGTCCCGGTGCGACGACGAACTGGGGAGAGAGCGAATGCAGGCACTGCTCAGGAATGCCGGCCAGCCGGAAGAAAGCGTCGCCGACGTGCTGGACCGCATTGACCAGATTCGCGCCCGACGGCCGCGCCAGGCCGACCGACGCCGTAACCCCTTCGCCCCGCCGCTGGCGCCGGCACTCGGCCCGGCCGGGGCCTGAAGCCGGGCCACCTTCTCCACGCCTGACCGCCACTCGAACTCCTGGCTCTCGGTGTCTTTGCGGCGAAGGTTCTGCCTGCAACCGCACATCTGCTCTCTGACTTCGGCTGACCAGCCTGTGAAGCAAGCCTCCGGGCAATCCGGAATGCAGCGGCCCGAGCCTTCTCGGGAGCATCGAGGACGGCAGGATGGGGAGCCAACCGGGCCGCAACGGGCGTGGCAGCCGGGCAAGTTGTGGAGCAAGTTCTTCGGTGAATGGCGCCCTAGCAAGCCCTCCGGATGACGGATGACGGTCCCTCGGAGACGAATCTCCGGACCACGACCTTGCCGGTCATTCATCCTATCAGGGGGGCTATCCCCCGAGCAGTCCCGGGGGCAGCCCGGGGCAGGAGGGGTGCCGCGGAAGGGAGCGGCGCTGGGTCTGTTAAGATACCCCGCTCATGTCGTCTTTTCGACAAGCGTGGCATCGCCGCCGCAGAAGCGAGCAGGGCAAGTTCGCAAGCAAATGAAGGGTCTGCTGACTCTCGCAGAGTAATCGTCGCGTAGATCCCTGCCTAGGCTCAGAATAACAAAGGGAGGCTTCTTCAGCAGTTACACGCCTCCCTTCTTTCCTCTCGATGTCAGACTGCGGCTTCACAGAGATGCTGTCACTCTGTCGCCGCAGGCGTCCCCTACGCACCCGTCGCGTCTACCCTGCCATCGGTGTAAACCGTTTGCTGAATAGGCTTTAGCTCTGCTCCGGCCTGTTGCCGAACCCTTTCTTCGGCACCTTGGTCTAATCCCGCGCCTGCAAGGTTAGAACAATACGGAGGATATCATGAAGAAGATTATCTCTCTGATTCTGCTCGTGGCAGTCTTCGGAGTTGCTTTTGCCGATGTTCCGCCGGCTCGGAGAGTAGTACCCCGGCCGGTGAACCAGCCACAGGAGTCGATCAGCCAGCCGGGCATTCTGGGTCCGTGGTTCCGGGTGATGCTGCGGTTTGTCAGCCCGTCCTACCAGTTGCTCATCCCCGAGTACAAGGCACCGTCGGAGCTCATCCCGGTTCCACCGGTCTGTGGCGTGGCCTGCTTCCGACTGCAGGTGCAGGGAATTGGCAAGTGAGGCGGTCCTACCGAGATGCTTGAAGGGCGCAGGTCTTGCGCCCTTCTTCTTTGCCGGGCCTCCCGAAGCGCCTCGCCGGCCATGTCTCAACCCGCCCATCAGTTCATCCCGCCCCGGCCGCGCTGCCTGCTGGTTTGACAACCACTCCCGCCAGTCCTAGAATCGGATGCGTACGAACCTGAACTGTTACAGTCGAGTACGGAGTGGGCAAGTGTTTCGCGATGCGTCGCAAGAAAGGAGCTAGCGTGGATCAGCCGACCAAAGCGCCTCGCAAGTCAAACACACGGATTTTCGTGTGGCTGGCGCTGATAGTGGTGGCCCTCGTCGTTCTGCTGTTCTTGACGTAGGGGTTGGCCACAGGCCGCCCCGACAACACCCGGCCCCCTGTTGCGTAGGGCGATGGTTGTGGTCGAGTGTCGCGAGTTGGGAGGTCTGCTTCGAGGCTTGAGTTTCGGCTCGGAATCGAGCATAATCATGCCGCTGTTCTCGGCCGGGTTCAGCCGGGTCCCAGTACCTGCCAGCCTGACCAGCGCCGGCCGGCGCACCAAGGAGTGTAGACCATGAGTGGACTGTCTCCGCCCACTGAAGCGCTAGCAGCCGAGCACCGGCTGACCGAGCGGATGTTAGCCGTGATGGAATGGCGGGTCGCCGAAATGGAGTCAGTCGGAACGGCTGACGTCGCCTTCATCGACGGCGCGGTCGAGTTCCTGCGTACCTATGCCGGCCGCTGTCACCACGGCAAGGAGGAAGACATCCTTTTCCGCGAGCTGGCGCGGAAGCCGCTTACAGCGGAGCACAGGCGACTGCTCGAAGAACTGACGGCCGAGCACGTCTTCTCACGCACGACCACCGCGCAGCTGGTCGAGGCGCGGACCCGTCACGCCGCCGGCCAGGCCAGCGCCCTGGCCGAAGTCATCTCCTGCCTCCACTTGTTCGTCGAGTTCTACCCGAAACACATCGCCAAGGAGGAACAGGAGTTCTTCCCCTCGGTATTGAACTACTTCACCGCCGCGGAGTTGAGCTGGTTGCGCGCCGAGCAGAATGAGTTTGACCGGAGGCTGGTCCATACGCTGTACGAAAAGGCGGTCGCGGCATGGGAACTGATGCCGAGCCAGGACAGCGATTCCGGTGCGGTTGCCGGGGGCGGCAGTCTGCCCGAACCGCCGATGGCCCTGCACTAGTGGCTCCTGACGCCCCGGCCCGGTTGACTGCTGCAGGAGCAGCGCTGTTGCGGTGAAGACGGCGGGCGTACTGCTTCTGACTGCCCTGACCGCTGTTGCCGTGGCCGGGGACCTGCTCGTGCGGATCGAGCCGGCGTCCGACGCGGACATCGAGTTAGCCGCGGCTTCTGGCGGAGCGTTTCTGCAGCGGTTCGACGGATGGTTCCTCGTCCGTGCCCGCCCGGACGATTTCCCGGCGTTGTCCGAACGGCTGAGTTGCCGGGCACTAGGTGCCGCGCTCGAGGGAAGGCGCTGTGTCTACGCACAAGTCGCGCCGGACTTCGACCGACAGCAACTGGCCGCGTGCGGTACCGTGCTGACCGAGGACCGCGAAGGCGTGCTGCTCCGCGTGACCGCGGAAGGCGTCAGGAAGCTGACCCGTATGCCGGTTGAGCTCTGCGGAGTCTCGACCGAGCCGGTTCGCGCCACTGGAACGCCGAGCGCCGAACGCCAAGCGCCGAACGCGATGGTGGTGTCCGACAGCCTGATCTGGCAGTTGATGGCACGGGCGAGCCAGGATTCGGCCGAGGCGGTTTTGCGCCGGCTGATCGCGTTCCGCACGCGCTATGCGCCTACCGACTCCTGTTGGGCTGCGGCGAACTGGTTCCGGCAGCAACTCGCAGCCTACGGTTGCGACTCGACGTATCTCGATACCTTCCACATGCCGCTCGACACCCAGACCGTGAACGTGGTCGGCGTGAAGCTGGGGCGGGTCAACCCCAACCTGATACACATCGTCTGCGGGCACATCGACAATACGTCGGAGACGCCGGAGACGTTCGCGCCCGGTTCCGACGACAACGCATCCGGTTGCGGGCTGGTGCTCGAGGCGGCCCGTATCTTCCAGGGAATCGAGTTCGACTACACGGTGCTGTTCGTCGGGTTCGGCGCGGAGGAGTTCGGGCTGGTCGGATCCGACACCATGGCGCGCGAATGCCGCGAGCGGGGTGACACCATCGTCCTGGTCATAAACCACGACATGAATTCGTACGGCACGGCCGGACGCGACAGCATCCGCGTCGTAGGCAAGCGGTCAAACCCGCCCTGCTCCACCTGGGTCGAGTACTACATGGCGATGGCCGACACGTTCACCGATCTGAAGTGCCACAGGGAGATTGTCGACGACCAGGCGAGCTCGGACCAGCACTCGTTCTGGAAGTACGGATATGCCGCCATCCGCGACCGCTACCTCGACCGCGACCCGGTGTATCACACGACCGGTGACACTATCGGCCCGTTCGAGTACTACATGTGCGGCACCAATAACGTCCCGATGTATACGGAGGCGATCAAGGCCACCGTCGCGACCGTAGCGCGCCTCGCCGGCGCGCGCGCAGATACGACCGGCGTTTCGGAGTCCCGGCCGGTGCCGCTAAGCGTTGACCTCCGCGTCTTGCCGAGCGTGGGTCGGGCACCGGTTCTCATCCGCCTCTCCCCTGCCGTTCGACCGGTTGCGGTCTACGACGCGATGGGCCGCTGCATCCGGACTCTTTCTGCTCCCCAATGCCACCCCATCCGTATACTCTCGGCGCCCCAATCTCCACTCCCTCATCCCTACTACCTGACCTGGGACGGACGCGACCTTGCCGGAAACAAAGCCGGCCCCGGTATCTACTACTTCCGGACTGCCGGCGCCTCGGCCAAGTTCGTCCTCGCCAGGTAGGCGGGAAGCGCCGCGACCCGGCCGGTTGACTTTCCCGGGTTGACGGGCTAGAATTTACCACCGAGGCAGGCGGCTTCCCCCCGCGGGATCCCGCAAACGTCCACGTGTGATGGACTGGAGCATCTTTGTGAGAAATCTGTTCGGCCTGTTCGTGCTCGTCAGCGGCGTCGTCCACGCTGCTCCGATCTTCCTTGCCCGCGTCGGCTTGGGCGCGAGCGAGGGGCTGACGGCGGTCGCGCCGCTGGCAGCGGTTGTGGCCGACCTCGGCGACTTCTGCCTGGTTCGGGCATCGGATGCGGAGCTCTCCTCCCTCGCCGCGCAGGGATTCGACGTTGCCGTACTGGACCGGGTGGGTGACGAGGACTACTACTTCGTGCAGGCCGCTGCGGATTTCGATCAGGACCTGCTGGCCGGCTGCTGCCGGGTGCTCGACCGCTATGCGCGCGGGTTCATCGTTGCGGCCACCGAGGAGGGCGTCCGGGAACTCAACCGGATGCCGGTCGAACTCGCCCGCGTCGCCCGGGAACCGGTTCTTCTCTCCGGGAGGTCAGCGCGGCTGCCGGCCCTGCCCGCGGTTGACGACAGCCTGGTCTGGCGGCTGGTCAATAGCGTGGACGCGGATACCGTGCTTGGAAACATCCGCCGCCTCCAGAACTTCCTTACCCGCTATTCGACAACCGAGTCTCTGCGCCAGGCCTGTTCGTGGATGCGTGCCAAGCTCACCACGTTCGGCTGTGACTCAGCCTGGCTGGACACCTGGAGTTCGCAGTACGCGCCGAACGTGGTCGGCGTGAAGACCGGGAAGACAACTCCCGGACTCATCTACATCATCGACGGCCACATCGACAACACCTCCGACCGTCAGCCGGACAGCTGTCCGGGTGCGGACGACAATGCGTCCGGCACCGCCGCGGTGATCGAGGCGGCGCGCGTTTTCGCCGACGTCGACTTCGCCTGTACGGTCTGGTTCATCGGGTTCTCCGGGGAAGAGCAGGGGCTGCTCGGGTCCGGGGACTTCGCGCAACGCTGCCGGGCGCGGGGCGATTCGGTATGCGGGGTGTTCAACTTCGACATGATTTCCTACGGCCGGCAGGACCTCGACTCCTTCCGGGTAATCGGCACACCTTCGAATCCGGACTGCTCCTGGCTGATCGACTTCTATATCGCGCAGGCCGACACGTTCTCTGCCCTGAAGCCCATCCGCATAATGGACGCCGGCGCCAGGTACTCGGACCACTCTTCGTTCTGGGACCAGGGCTACGTCGCCTTCTGCGGCATCGAGGACGACTTCACACCCGAGTACCATACGCTGGGCGACACCATCGGCCCGCTCTACTACGTGAACTGCGGCACCAACAACTGGCTGATGGCGACCGAGGCGATCAGGGCGGCGGTGGCGTCCATTGCGAAGCTGGCCGGTGCAAGCCCACGCACCGGCGTTGAAGAAGAGACGCCCTCCCGGCCTGTCCGCATTGCGCGGGTGATACCGACGGTGGGCCGCGCGCCGGTGGCGCTTCGGTTCACGCAAAAACCCCCGCGCGGCACGAGCGTCGAAATCTATAATGGGGACGGGAGATTGGTGGACGCCCTGCCCGTTTCCAACTCTGCGGCGGAGTGGCAGGGGTCCGCGGCCGGCGTCTATTTCCTGCGATTGACCGATGGCGGCGTATCCTCGGCTGCCAAGGTCGTTCTGACCGACTGATAGCGAGGTGTGACCCCCCAAGGCGCGGCCCTGACCGGGCCGCGCCGGTTTTCTACTCAGCTTGCGCATCTTCCATCCCTCGCTGCTGGTCGCGCGGATTCCGAGCTCGACATCCACGTCCGACTCAACCTGTTGCTGCTCGCGCAGATGGTCAGGGTCACACGACTGGGAGACTCGACCTTGGTGCTTGGCAGATGGCAACCGGAACCTCGCGCTGAAGGGGCGATTGTGTCTCGCGAAGTATTTCGCGTTGTTCGTCACGAAGTACCGGCCGAAGCTTCGCGCGCCGGGTGTTCACTTGCGTCAGCAGTCGCGTCTTTCGCTCCATCTCGACCTGAACCTCGACCTCAATCCTGACCTCTATCCGTCGCTGCACCGCGCGTTCCTCACGAAGTTCTGCCAGTAGTTGCTCAAGTTGTTGCTCTCGGCGATGCTCGGTTCGATGTTCCTTGCGTTGGCTTTTGAGTTCTACCTTTTGACTTTTGACTTCTCCCATGGGCTGATGCCACCCCCCAGGCGGCCTGTGGGCCGCCCACTCCCCGGCAGAATCGTGGTCCGAGAGCGGTACACCACTACATGTAGATGGCAATCAGGGCCTCTCCTTCTCCCTCTCCTCCCCGAGGAGAGGGTCGGGGTGAGGAGTCCAGCGAACTGGCGACTCCGCAGGGACAGGACTTACGCACGAGACCGGCTGCAGGTCAAAGCACTCGCACCAGAACTGCCGCGATCGCTCTGGCGCTCAGTGCCGAACTGAACCGCAGACTGAACGCGCGGCTCACGGCCGGACTCAACTCGCGGCTGAACGCGCAAGTCAAGCCGGAACTCGCTGCGCGACTCGCCGCCCGGCTGATTGCGGGACTGAGCACAGCCTTGAAGTCCTGACTGACGGTGGCGCTGAGTTCCTCAGTCTGGGCACGATTGGCCGCGTCGTTGAACCCTGAGCTCATTGCTCAACTAATGGGAGAGCTAAGTCCTTGAATGACGGCCACATTGATGGCGACATTGAGTGCGGCTTTGAACCCAGCGGTCACCCCCGGATTGACCCCCCTATTGCCGCTGCAAGCGCCGGGCGGCACATAGGGTA
>VGIR01000069.1 GCA_016867815.1 candidate division WOR-3 bacterium
GAAGCGCTGGCGCCCTGGCGAGATGCGCTGGCGCTGGTGTGTAGCTGGGCTGCTACATGCCGAGCAGCACTTCCGGTGCGTAGATGGCTACCGGCACATCCCCGCATTGCTGAGTGCACTGGAACGGTCCGCGTCACCGAAAGAAATTGACGCAACAGAGAGAGTTGCCTAAAGTGATGTGGGAGCCGCTAGGAATTTCAACTAACCGAGGGACATGCTCCTGCAGATAGAGCCATGTTCAACCGAAGCACGAACACCGAACCTCGTAACTCGATTGGAACCTGAATGAGAGAAATCGGGCAATTCTGCCTTCTGACTTCTGGTCTCTGACTTCTGCCATCGGTCGTATCCCGGGGGCAAGCCCCGGGACTGCCGGGGGAGTAGCCCGCCGTATGAAGCAGAGTTCTTGTCGGCCATCTACTCAAGATGCCGGACAGGATTTCAATGTCAATACCTATATGTAGTGGTGTGGATAACTCGGTGGATACAGCGTATAGTAGTTCGCCCAAATCCCCGTGGGTGTGGAAAGTGTGGATAGAATGTGGATAACTATGTGGATAACTAACCACAACCTGTAGTGGAGACCCCCGGACTCGACAAGGAAGATGTCGTAGGCGACATGGAGTTATCCACATCCATCCACATCCCAACAGCAGCAACAGGTTCTTCTAACTAGTCTTGTTGTTGTTCCGGAAGCGTGTGGATAACCGCAAGCCGCAAGGGTCAAACAGCAGGCCGCAAACTCGGGCAGGGGGGTGGCAAAACCGCAAAGGCCGGACCGGATTCAACCACCAAGACACCAGGTCACCAAGGACCCAAGCTCTCGATCCCCCGATACAGCCGGCCTGAACCCAGAGCTTGCCCGCCAGTGACGCCAGGGACACCCGGGCTCCGGCGTGCCTCCCTTTCTCCCGAGGCTGCCTGCAAACAACAGGCGGCCAGTCGAAAGAGAGTCTGCCCGCGAAGGGCGGGCAGACTTGGTTCGACGGGTTCTCTGGTCTAGTCGACCCGCACCAGCTTTCGGCTGGTACTGCTTCCCCCGCTTTCCAACGTGCAGAAGTAGATGCCGGCGGCAGCGTCGCGTGCATCCCAGGTCGCCGTGTAGCGCCCGGCCGGACGGGACCCGGAGGCGAGCGTCTGGACCGGACGTCCAGTGGCGTCGTACACGACCAGCGACATGTCGCCGGACCGCGGCAGAGCATAGGACATCGCTGTTCGACCCCTCACCGGGTTCGGTCCGGCCGTGATTTCCATCCGGGCCGGAGGCGTGGAGATCGGTGCTTCGGCGACGGCATCGGGGTTCTCCCATTTCTGCACCACGACGGGGTTGTTGGTAGCCGCACCCTCGGCGTTCTGCACGAAATACCCGGCAACCTGGTCGATGAGGTACTCGACCATGACCGTATCGCCGATGGGGTTCAGGATTGACGGGAACCTGTAGGTTACGTCTCCGCCATCCGTGATCCTGGTCCCGGCGGCCCACGTCACACCATTGTCGGTCGAGTATGAGTACCAGATGTCGGCCCGGAGGCGATTCGTGGTCGGCTCGACGTTGACCCCGCTGAACTCCTCCCAGGCGACGAACAGGTTGCCGCGGTCGTCCTGGCCAAGGCTCGGACGACAGCAGGCAACGGAGTTGTTCGGAATGTTCCCGAGCCACGAGTCCGGTGATGCGACGTGAATCAGGTTCCAGGTATCGGGATTGGCCGTGCACCAGTGCCAGATCTGTCCGGGTATGACCCAGTTGGTGTCGCGGACATACGGACTGACGTTGCCGACAATGTGGAGGTTGTCGGACCGGTCGTAGAACGGGAAGAGCGAGCTGACGCTGTAGGAAGGCAGGGTCTCCGACCCCGGGTTGAAGGCCGGCGGGAACCCGATGTCCACCGGCACGTCCCAGTTGTCGCCGCCGTCCCGTGTTTCGCAATAGAATCCCGGTTCCTGCATGTAGCCGCTGGCCGGGACTGCGACCCAGGTAATGCAGGCCTTGTTCGACCCGACGACCTTTGATGCCGCGATGTTGTGGGAGGGGAACAGCGGCTCGGGTTGGGGCGGGGCACGCTGACCCTTGATTCCCATGTCGGCCACGTCGCCATCCGGGTCCGGTAGAGATTGTCCCGGTTCACATTGTCAATGATCGCGAACTGGTAGCTGCCGTTCAGGTTCGCGCCGATGCAGACCCAGACGTTCTGGTCCAGCGTCGGTTCGCCGGGCGCGTAATCGAAGATGCCCGCCCCCACGTCTGCGTCGTGGGCGAGTATCGGCGCGATGTTGGAACCGGAGACGGTATGGTGCGCGGAGATGACCGCATTCCCGGCCGTGTCAACTTCAAGACAGCCGTATCCCGTGCGCATGGAGAACACGCCGACGCCTGACAACATGAAGTCCGTATCGAGCCAGTTCCACACGCCGCTGCCGTAGTCAAAGAAGTTGTACCGGATGTTGCGGTTCGGGAAGTTCGTATCCGCGTCCGGGGCATACATGAACGAAGCGTGGACACCCCTGCCCGGAGTCTGCATCAGCGTCCGGTACGCGGGACCGTTCGCCTGGTAGTCATACGTCGTTCCGCCGATGGTGTCAACCACGCCGAGTGTGAACCGGGCCTCACGGCTCGGTCCCAGCGCTGCGGACGGACCCGACTGACCGGCCCCGCCGTCACCCGGAAGCGAGGTCACAGCCTGCAGGGAAACGCCGGGCGCGACTACCGTACCGGGGCGGGTCGCACCCGCGGCCAGTGCCAGAATCGGCACCAGCAGGACCAAGCATACTACGCTACGCACATCGGCCTCCTTCTGTATGGTGAGTCAGCATCACCGGCGGCCCTATGCCTCGCGGCTGCTGAGCTCTTCCGCAGAGCCCTGCGGCCAGGTTCAGTCCTCGACAACCAACTTCTGTGTCGTGCTGAAGTCCCCGTTCGCAAGCCTCACCATATATACCCCGGCCTTGGAAACCGGTATGGAGCCGGCGCCGTTGGCCACAGGCCGCCTCACGACAACCCGGCCCATGGCATCAAATACGGTGACGGCCGCGTCTGCGTCGGCGTGGAACGAGATACCGTGCCGGGATGGATTGGACAGGACGCGGATTCCGGCCCATGCCCTAGCCGGGCCTCTCCCCTCGGCCAGGGACGGAAGCCAGGGAAATCCGCCATCATAGGTTCGAAGAATCGTGCCGTTCACGCCGACCGCATAGCCGGTGTCGGCGCCGTTGGGAAAGCAGACGCCGTGGATGTCGGCGGTGACTTTCGTAGCCGTCCCATAGAAAACGGTGTCGCTGTAAGACCTGTCGATGCGTCCACCGACGCCGCAGACATACGCGACTTCCGCAGTGGGCACGTCGACCCCATACCAGGCGGTGATGGGAAGGCACCGCACACTGTCCCACGGGGTCGCGCCTCCATCATCCGTGCACCGAATGACACCGCCAGTCGAGTCATTGCCGATGAGATAGCCCTTGTTCGGATCGGCACGCGAGAAAGCTGCGGCCACAATGTCCGCTGTCGTCTGGGGATCCTGAGCTGTACCTGAGGTGCCATAGACCATACCCTCTTTGCCGACAGCCACGCCGATGTTGTCAGTCACCATGCCACAACTGATGGACCAACTCATCGGACCGCCCACGCTTACTTCGAACCAGTTGCTCCCGCCGTCAGTGCTCTTGATGACCTTGCCGGCCTGGTGGCGGGGGTAGACGCCGATGTAGCCTGTCTGGCCGTTGTCCGGGAACGAGACGTAGTTCAATACGTCGGTGCCCGGAATCGTCATATTCCACCAGGTGGCTCCGCCGTCAGTGGTCCTGATTCCCGCTCCCGCGATGCCGACGGCATAGCCGTTGTCGTCGCTGGTGAAATAGACTGAGTTGAGTCCGTTCACGATGGGCGCAAACTGCTGGGTCCAGGTTCCGCCGCCATCCGTGGTCTTCAGGATGGCAGCGCCGCCGGCCTGGTCAGTCCCAACCGCGTAGCCAACCAGCGTACCCTCGGGAAAGTGAACCGACATCAGTTCGGCCGCTGTACCCGAGTTGAGTTGATGCCAATCGGCCGAGGCCGTAGAGACCAACAAACACAGACCTGCCGTCACCGCTGCACTGAGACGAAGTCCGAAACTCATCCTTCCTCCTCTACCTGTCATGATATCCAAACCGGCATTGCGGAACACCACCCCTCCCTTCTACTCCCTCCCCCTTGAGGGGGAGGGAGGGGTGAGGGTGAAACTGAGACATTGCCGACGCTAAACTCCCTAGTGTTCTACCACCAGCTTCTGCGTCATGCTGCAGCCCTCGGTCGTGAGCCGGACCATGTACACACCTGCCTTGGACAACGGCAGGAAGTTCAGACCTCTCGTCAAGGCCCTGCTCGCAACCGCTCTGCCCACAGCATCAAACACCACGACATCAACATCGACATCCGCGTGTAATGTGATCCCGTACCGGGACGGGTTGGAGACGATGCGGATTCCTGACCAATCGGCTGCAGGGGTTTCTGTCTCAGCTATCGCGCCGTAGTCGCCGCCGTTGTAAGTTCTCAGAATCACCCCATGGGCCCCAACCACGAATCCTGTGTCCGCGCCATTAGGGAAGCACAAGTCGTACAGAGTAGCAGTGACTCCCGAAGGTACGTCTGTCCTCTCGACATGAGTGGGACTGCGCGTCTTGCCGATGTACCCATCGGTGCCGCAGAAGTAAGCGATGTTGGAGGCGGGGATGTCGACTCCGTAGAGGGCTGTGACCACTGGGTTTGTCACAGTCACGCTGTCCCACAGTTCTGCGCCGCCGTCATCCGTGTACCGAATGATCCCTTGCGTTGAGTCATTCCCGATGAGATAGCCCTTGTTCTTATCAGCGGCAGAGAACGCCACGGCAATCAGGTCCGCTGTCGTCTGGGGACCCTGAATGGCGCCGGTGCCAAATCCATCCGTTGTCCCGTAGACGAAACCGTTGCTGCCCACGGCCACGCCGATGAGATCGGTAGCCATCCCGACACTGATGGACGTGTCAGTTGGAGAGCCCACGGCAATCGAAGCCCAGGTGTCTCCACCATCTGTAGTTCTGAGCACCTTGCCGCCGCCGGCTACGGGATGCACGCCGATGTAGCCGATCTGACTATTCTGGGGAAACTGCACGTAGTTGAACATGTCCGTATCGGTAACGGCCATCGTGGTCCATTCTGCTCCGCCTTGGCCAGACCGAATCACCGTTCCCCCCGCGCCGACGGCGAACCCGTTCGAGTCGTTCAAGAAGTAGACCGCGTGCAACAGCTTGTCGGTACCTGGTGACCCCATACTCCAGGTCGTGCCGCCGTCAGTGGTCTTCAGAATAGTGCCTGAATCGCCGACCACGTAACCTACCTGCGTACCCTGAGGAAAATGAACCGAATACAAATCAGCCGTTGTTCCTGATGTCAGTTGTTCCCACCCGGCCAGGGCTATCGAGACCGACAACACCAGGCCAGCCATCACTGCAGAAACGCGCCGAAAGCCGCTATTCATCCTTTCTCCTTTGCCTACGACTTGGCGGAAACCGGACTACCTGCTACCTCCTTACCCCGACCTGCCCCGCACGCCAGTGTAATCCTCCACCAGTCTCTTGTCAAGCCCGAGTCGCGTCGGCCGTATGGGCGAATGCCGCCCGGATGGTCATTCCCCATCCGGCCCGGCACGGACAGAGGGAAATCGAGCCGCCTGTTGCGGTTGGCGGCAGCCGGTGGTCTAGAATCCGACCGTGAATCCGAGCCGGGCGCGGCGGGGCGGTCCGAAGTTGTTTACCCAGTCGATCTTGGCCTTGTGATACGCGACCACGCGGTTGTACTCCGCGAACTGGGCTTCGTCGGCCGACACGTACCCGTCGTGATTCGGGTCGCGTCCCGGGTCGTAGTTGCGGTTGCCGAACCACTGCGGCGTGACGCTGGTGTCGTTGCGCACGAACTCGAAGTCGAAGTAGTAGAACTGCTCGCCGTCGGACACCGGCGAGCCGGTCTCGGGATAGACGTACAGCACGTCCCGGATGTCGAGCAGGTTCAGCACCTCGGCCACCAGGTCAATCCGCACGCGGCCCAGCTTGACCGGTTTCGTGAGGACGGCGTCGATGTTCGACCGCCACGGCCCGGTGTACGTATTCCACGTTGCCGGGTCGCCCTTGCCGCCGGGCGGCGAGTACGGGAACCCGTTACCCGCGTACCCGAGCAGATGACAGCCGAGGCTGTCGAGCACTGCATCGAGCCACTTCGTGCCGGTTGCTTTTTCCGGCACGGTTGCATCCGCCTGCACGAAGAACCGGTTCCGCTGGTCGAAGTCGAGGGTGTATTCAACCGCGGGCACGGTCTCGCCACGCTGGATGAACTCGTAGTACGCCTCGTTCGCATAGGAACTCGTGCCCCGCGCGAATGCGAGTGTGTACGACAGCTTGGCGTTGAACCATCTCCTCCGCAGTTCGATGATGAACTCCACGCCGGTCAGCTTGGCGTAATCGATGTTGAAGTAGGTCACGTAGGCCTGCGGCAGAGAGGGCACCACGCGCGTGCCGACGAGGTCGAACACGTCCTTGCGCCAGAGGTTTGCGGTCAGGAGCAGGTCCTTTGTTACCTCGCCCTGCAGGCCGAGTTCGTAGGCCTGGGTTCGCTCCGGCTTGAGGTCCGGATTGCCGACCACGAGCAGGGAATCCCGGTAGAAGGTCGAGCGGAAGAGCATCGGGTGTACAGTGTTGTCGTAGAGGGCCGAGAAGAGCGGAAACTGGAGGTAGTAGCCGTAGTTGGCCCGAGCAAAGAGCCAGTCGGTCATACGGAACGACGCGCCGAGTCTTGGCGACAGACCGCTCTTGGGCGCCGCCGGCCTACGGGTGGCATGCGAGTCCGGGTCGAGCATGTCGTCCTTGTACGTAGCGTTGGGCCGGAAATGGTCGAAGCGTAACCCGATGTCGGCATACAGACCCTCGTGCTCGACCTTGTCCTGCACGTAGGCGCCCACTTCGACCGGCCTGAACTCGTAGTTGTCAATGAACCGGCCGTTCGACTTGGGCCAGCGAAACCAGCGGCTCGATACGTCATACAGCTCAGCTTCGGCACCGGCAGTCAGCTGGTGGTTCGCGGTCAGCTGCGTTGTGGCAAACAGCTTCGAATCCCAGGCCTCGGTCGCGGTGCGGCGGTACTGGTCATAGGTGCCATCGGTGTAGAAGTACCAATACCGGTTCCACTTGACTCGCCACGGGTTCCGCGCATCAATCACCGGCAAGCCGTACTCGCTCGTGTCGCGGAACTGGAAGTCCTTCCAGATGTTCACCGGCCCCGGCTCCCTCACCCCGATCGTCTTGTCGGTGTAGAAACGGGAGACTTGAATCTTGCCGAGGAACCGCTCTTCGGGAAGCCAGCTCAGGCTGACGCTGCCGAGGTCGCCGTGGCGCAGGTCCGAACGGTAGTCATCAAGCCGGTACTTCCACTGCGACTGGTACCGGTCGAACTGGCTGCGGAACGCCGCGGCCGAGCCGGTGAACTTCAGCTTGGGCCCGAGGTCGGCGACCGCTTTGCCGTAGAGCGAGTAGTCGGCGCGCTCCTTGCGGGGCAGCCGGAACAGACGCGGGTCCCAGTCGTCCATCGTCGTCGCGCCCGCGTTGACGAACAGCCGCAGGCCTCGCGTCACCGGCAGGTGAGCCTGCAGGGCCTGGTCCGTATACCCGAAGTCGTAGTAGTAGGGCATCGGCTTCTCTGACCGGATTCGATACGCCGCGCTCGGCTCGGTCTTCGGGTGCGCGGTTATCAGGTTGACCACGCCGGACATCGCCCGGCCGTATTCGGCCGAGAACCCGCCGGGCATGAATATCACTTCGTCGGCAACGCTGCGCGAGAGCTCGATGCCGAACTCGCCCGAGAGCGGGTCGACTACGCTTACGCCATCAATCCGGTAGTCAACTTCGGTCGCCCGTCCCCCGCGCACGTGGTAGCTCGATTCGGTCCGCGCCACGCCCGGCGAAAACACGGCCATCCCGCCCTGCAGATACTCGGCCGGGAGGAAGTCAATTTCCCGGGCCGGGACCGAGTACCGCGCGCTGACCACGTCCTTCGAGACCATCGGCTTCTCCGCGCGAACCGTGACCCCGGGCAGTTCGATGGCTGACGCGCTCAAGCGGAAGTCGACTCGCGCGGTCCGGTCTGGCTCGACCCGTACGTCGGTCACGGTCACCGACCGATAGCCGACCATCGAGGCCTCGACCGCGCAGGTGCCGACCGGCACGCCGAGGATGACGTAGTACCCGTTCACGTCGCTCGCAGCGCCCAAGGCCTGTCCCGCGACGACGACGTTCGCCTGAATCAGGGGCTGTCCGGTCTCGTCAGCCACCAGGCCGGCAATCTTGCCGGTCTCACCCGCGAGCGCAAACGCCGCCAGCGTTGTGAAGCCAAGAACCAGGAACTGGTAGCGACGGACTGGCGACCTCATCTCCCGCTAGCGCCGGCAGAGACTCTCAATCGAGACCACGGAGGCAGGCGACCAGTACGACGCCTTGCCGTGCGCGTCCTCGGCCTGTACCTTGACCGCGTAGGTATCGCGTACAAGCCAGGTGTGGCCCACGGTGCAGGACTCTGCGCTGGCAAAGAACCGAGACCAGTCACCGAGAGCGTCACCCCAGTCGACTCGATACCTGACGCTATCCGACTCCGGGTCGGCGGTCGCAACCAGGTAGCTCAGAGAATCGCCCACCATCCCGACGATGGGCCCGGCCGGCGCGCCGGGTGTCGCCGGCGCCTTGTTTGCATTGCACCCAGCCCCGATGAGAATGCAGGCGGCCAGCGACAAGGTGGCAATGATTCGCTTCATGGTGACAACACTCTAGCGCAAATCCGCCGGACAGGCAAGCGGCCCGCTGACACCCGACCGGACCCTCGTTGCGTCTCTGTGCCCTGGTGGCAGGCTCCTGTTTCAGCTCTGGTGGCTGTGGTCCATGCTTGACATACAGGCGGAGGGGTCTATACTTTCTCTGGACGGGGTGAGCCGGAAACCCGGGAACCCTATTGTCCATCAGGAGATATCCCAGTCTGTTCAGAATCAGGTCTGCCGGTTTCCAACCCAGTTTACTGAGCGTATGATCGGCAGTCCCGACGACCGGGCAGCGATTGTCAGCCTGGCAACTTGAGTCGAATCCGGCGTTTCTCCGTGCAGAGCAGCAATACTACAGCCGGAGCATCCGCCTCGACAAGGAGAGACAGTGATTCAGGAAGAGCTAAAACGCAAGAAGATATCCGAGCTTTTCGACCTCGCTGAGAAGCTCAACGTCCCCGACTACCGGGACCGCAACAAGCAAGGCCTGGTCCTGGCCATCATGGAAGCCGACGCCCGCCAGAAGAATATCGGCGCCGAAGGCATAGAGGTAGGCGGCGTGCTCGAGATTCTCCAGGAGGGTTTCGGGTTCCTCCGCTCGCCCGACTACAGCTACCTGCCATCGTCGGACGACGTCTACGTTTCACCGTCGCAGATAAAGCGGTTCGGGCTCCGGACCGGTGATACCATCGTCGGACGCGCGCGGCCGCCCAAGAACAGCGAGCGCTACTTCGCCCTCCTGAAGATCGACACCGAGAACGGCACTCCCCTGTCCGAAGACCGACGCCGGATACCGTTCGAGGCCCTAACCCCGCTCTACCCGCTGCAGCGGATCCAGCTCGAGGTGCCGGAGAAGAACGACTTCTCCATGCGGGTGGAAGACCTGTTCGTACCCGTGGGCAAGGGGCAGCGCGGCATCATCGTCTCTCCCCCGCGCGCCGGCAAGACCATCCTGCTCCAGAAGATCGCCAACTGCATCACGACCAACCACCCCGAGGTCAAGCTCATCATCCTGCTCATCGACGAACGGCCGGAGGAAGTCACGGACATGGAGCGCTCAGTCAAAGCCGAGGTCATCAGCTCGACTTTCGATGAGGTACCCGAGCGTCACGTCCAGGTCGCCGACATGGTAATGGAGAAAGCGAAGCGGCTGGTCGAGCACGGCCACGACGTCGTCATCCTCCTCGACTCGATTACCCGCCTCGCCCGCGCCCACAACCTCGTCGTGCCCCATTCCGGCCGTACCCTTTCCGGCGGTCTCGACTCCAACGCCCTGCAGAAACCCAAGAAGTTCTTCGGCGCTGCCCGCAACATCGAAGAGGGTGGGTCGCTGACCATCATCGCGACGGCGCTGGTCGAAACCGGCTCGCGTATGGACGAGGTCATCTTCGAGGAGTTCAAGGGCACGGGCAACATGGAGCTGATCCTCGACCGGAAGCTGGCCGACCGCCGCATCTTCCCGGCCATCGACCTGCAGCGCTCCGGTACCCGCAAGGAGGAGCTGCTCCTCTCCGAGTTCGAACTTAACCGCATCTGGGTGATGCGGAAGCTGCTGGCCGAACTCAACCCGGTCGAGATGATGGAGTTCGTGCTTGACAAGATGCGTCTGACCCGCAACAATAAGGAATTCCTCGAAGCGATGAGCGAAAGTTGATGTGAAATGAAACCGAAGATTCACCCCAAGTACGTCGAGTCGACCATCCACTGCGCCTGCGGCAACGTGGTCAAGACCCGTTCGACCAAACCGAAGATGAACGTCGACCTCTGCTCTGCCTGCCACCCGTTCTTCACCGGCAAGCAGAAGCTCGTGGACACCGCCGGGCGCGTGGAGAAGTTCCGCCGCAAGTACGGCGAAGTCGTCCCGACCAAGCCGGCCAAGGTTGCGAAGCCGGCCGCGGCTCCCAAGCCACCCAAGCCGCCGAAGGTAAGAAAACCCAAGGCCGCCAAGCCAACGGCAGAGACCCCGCCGGCCGAGGCCGCACCCGAACCGAAGCCGGAATAGGTCGGGCTAGGGTCCTACCACAGAGGCGCAAAGACACGAAGCCGGGATCGGAATTGACCAGCCACGAAAGCACGAAGGCGGCCCGGGATTCGGCCTGCCCTCTTGGAGTTTCTGCTGGCGTCCTTGGCGGTTCATTCTCCGTTTCGTGTCCTTCGTGTCTTCGTGGCAACTCGTGGTCCGGACGTAGCCGCTAATGGCCGAATCCCGCAGCGCGGCGCCCGAACTGGAGCACCTCGCCGAGCGCCTGCACAAGCTGCAGGAGTTTCTTTGACCTGCCCGCTCGCCGGATCGAACTAGCCGAACTCACCAAAGCCAGCACCCAGCCTGATTTCTGGAGTGCCGCCGAGCGCGCCCAGACCACCATGCGGCGCATCGCGGAACTGAACGACACGCTCAGCCGCGTAGACAAGCTCGCCGGCGAGATCAAGGACACAACCGAGATGGTCGGCCTCTTCGACGAGTCGGACGAAGCTGCCCGCGCGGAGCTCGCGGCACAGGTCGAGCTCATGGGCCGTGAACTCGAAGCACTCGAAGAGCGGGCGATGTTCCGCTCCGAGGAAGACTCCCGCGCTGCCATCGTCTCGATTCACCCGGGCGCCGGCGGCACGGAGTCCTGCGACTGGGCGGAGATGCTCTACCGGATGCTCACCCGCTACATCGAGCTCCAGGGCCTCAAGTGTGACGTGCTCGACCTCCAGCCCAACGACGAGGCCGGGATAAAGGAGGCGACGCTCGAGGTCAGCGGCGCCTATGCCTTCGGCCTGCTCAAGTCTGAAATCGGGGTCCATCGCCTGGTCCGCGTTTCGCCCTTCGACGCCAACAAACGTCGGCACACGAGTTTCGCGGCCGTCTCGGTTTTTCCCGAGGTCGAAGATATCGAGGTCGAAATCAACCCCAGCGACCTGAAGTTCGACACCTTCCGCGCCGGTGGCCACGGCGGACAGAACGTCAACAAGGTCAGCTCGGCCGTACGCATCACCCATGTCCCGACCAATATCGTGGTCGTCTGCCAGAACGAGCGCTCCCAGTTCCAGAACAAGACCAACGCCCTCAAGATTCTCCGCTCCCGACTCTACGACCTCCACAAGCGCGAACAGGACGAGAAGCGCGAGAAGCTGGAAGCGGCCAAGACCGAAATCGCCTGGGGCCACCAGATTCGCTCCTACGTCTTCTTCCCCTACCAGCAGGTGAAGGACCACCGAACTGACTACACTACCCACGACCTCGTCGGAGTTATGGACGGGCACATCGAGAGCTTCGTCCACGCCTTCCTCACCCAGCCGGGAAAGGACGAAGACCGGAAAACGTGAAATCGGGAAAGCCCGACCGAGCACTTGCCGGGTTCATCCCTCATCCTTCACCCTTCTTTTCGCAAGTCTTGACAAACCGGTTTCAGTCACTAGATTACAGCGCTTGAAACGAATTAACTGCTCCGGCTGGACCGTATCAGCCGGCCTTGAATGGAGGTCCGCATGAAAGCATCAATAGACAAAGAGCTCTGCACCGGCTGTGAGTTGTGTGTCAGCAGCTGCCCGGACATCTTCGAAATCGACGGCGATGTCGCCAAGCTCAAGGTTGACAGCATCCCCGAAGGGGCAGAAGAGTGCGTGCAGCAGGCAGCCGAAGACTGCCCGTCCAGCGCCATCAAAGTCGAAGACTAGCTCATAGGCATCGTCGCCCGTCGGCACAACCTGCCGGCGGGCGACTGCTTTCGGAGCGGGCGGTCACAAGCCGCGGGCGGGATTCGGCAGCGGATTCCCGCCCGTAGTGTGCTCCAGATTCCGGCTGCAAGCCGCAAGCCGTCCTACGCCCGGACCGGCCTCGGGAAGCCAATTCTACAATGCCGTAGATTGGCCGGCAGTGCCGGAGCTCGCGGCAATCAACGGTACCGTAAGCACTTATGCTACGATGCTCGAAAACCACCCCTGCGCTGGGTACATAGCTTCACCGGTTGCAGCTCAGACTGCAGGTCCTGCTACGACTCTGGCTGTTTCACCCGTTGCGGTTCCGGCTACGACGCCCGCTATGACTCCGGCTACGTCATGTGCTACGACTCCTGCTGCGACGCTCGCCGTGATGCCTGCAATGACACCGGCTGCGGCTCACGCAACAACTCCTGCCGCGACTCAAGCAACAGCTTCAGTTGCGGCTCAAGTTACGATGCCGGCTACGACACCAGCTACGGCTCAAGCAACGACGTCCACTGCGGCTCCTGCTGCGACTCAAGCTACGCCTCCAGCTATGGCTCCAGCCATTTCACCTGCGCGGCTTTTCCCCCTCTCACCATACGGACTCCTTGCTCGATCCCTTGCGTAATCCCAAGCTCAAACCCTCGCGCGGCCCCTTGCGGATTCGCTTGCTCAGTTCCTTCCGACCTGCGTCTCGCCTTCCCTTCGGACTTGCGTCTCGACTTCACTCTCGAACTGCCCGCGTCCCCGTCTTCCTGCCTGACTGCCGCCGCTGCATTGACATACGTCGCGCCAGCGGTATCCTCTCAACGTGAGACATCGACCGCTGCTCTACATCGAGACATCGGTTTTCGGGTTCTACTTCGACCCGGAACCGCGGAACGCACTGCGACGCGAGGCCGTTCGGGAACTATTCAGGCAGATAGACCTTGGTATGCTCGAAGCGGCGACCTCACCGGTGACGTCTGCGGAGCTCATAGCGGCAGCGGAGCCACTAAGAACGCAGGTACTCTCACTCCTGGCGACAATTGCGCCCCTCCGCGCGGACGAGACTGAAGTCACTCGCCTGGCCGAGGTCTACATCAAAGAAGGAGTCATCCCTCCAGCCGAGGGACTCGATGCGCGCCACGCTGCCTACGCGACTGTGGGCAGAGCCGAGGTGATTGTGTCACTGAACCTCAGGCATCTGGCCAATGAATGGACCGCGCGCGGGCTGAATGCGGTCAACATGCGCGAAGGCTACCCCTTGGTGAGCATCAGGACTCCCGAACAGGTGGTGCTGAATGAAAGTTGACGGTCTGGACTGGATTGACTGGTTGCACAAGGTCCGGCACGAGGCCGAGGCTAAGCGGATTCAGGATGGCCTCAGCGTGGAGGAATGGCTGCGCCGCGCGGCCGCGCGCGACGACGCGGTACGAGCCGGTCTTCCCGCTCGCGAGCAGCCGTCGGTCGCCCGTGACAAGCCGGGGACCGATGGCCGTAAGCCGTAGGCAGTAGGCTGTCGGCCGCCAACCCCGCCGATTTGGCACCCAAACCTGCCAGTCCATCATCTCCGCGATGAGGAACCCTATCCTGCTCGTCCTGATGATGGGTTGCTCCTTGATGCCCATCGCCGCGGAATGCGTCTCACCGTCGCTGGATTCGATGGGAGTAGTTGCTGGAACGGTCGTTGACGCCCTGAGCGGCATACCTTTGCGCGGGGACGTGATAGTCGAGAACACCGTCTTCGGTTCGGGTATCGACTCCGCCGGTCGATTCTCAATCCTGCTTGCCAGTGGCAGATACCAGTTAGGCGCCTACGCCATGTTCCACGCGGAAACCAGCGAGTCCGCGACTGTCTCTGCGGCATGCACGACCCGGGTCGACTTCAGGCTGCTCCCTCGGGAGTATGTAAACGACAGCATCATGGCCACGCTGGCCGGGTTTCAGATCAGAGACCTCGCCCGTCACCCAAAGGATCCTGCCGTCAACAACTCTATCAGACTTGCAGCGTGGAAGACCTACGTCAGTGGAAAAGGGGCATGCGGCATCAAGATGACGGGTTTCGGCGTCGAGGGACAGCCGTTCGACGACTACTTGTTGATAGAGAATGGGAGTGCCCGCATCGTATCCGACTCGCGCGAGGCAACAGGTATCGTCCGCGAGCGTCGCTACCCGTATATACACCTGGTGGATCGGTGCTGGGACGCGGACTCCTCGCGTTTCGTCGCCATTCCCATTTCGGGCATCGCTCCAAGCGACAGGGAGCTGCGGTTCACGCTCTCAGACCAAGCAGACGACAAGGACCCCGCGCTGTTCTGACACGCGCGGAGCCTCGGACGAATCAGGGGACGAATCAGCGACAGGCACCCCGTTTCGGGAAGCTTCCACGAGGCATTTCAGATTGCAGATTGGCGATAGTAGATCGGCCGCGGTCTGACGGAGTCGGAACCGCGCGAAGTTACCCGGGTTTTCCGGCTGCGGTGATGGTCCAGCCCCGGCCGCGCCGGGCCGGCTAGGGCAGCGTGTCGCGGCGGAGGTAAAGCTGGAGGTCGCGGCGCACGGCTGAGCCGAACACACCGACCCCGCCGGTCACACGGTTCACGTACTGACCGCCCCCGCCGTCGACCCAGTAGAAGTAGTTGGAGTCCACCGCGTAGACGCTGAGCCGCTGGCTCACGGCGGTGTCGCCGTAGAGGAAGGCGAGGTGCGGGATGTTCACCTTCAAAGAGTCGTAGTCGTCGCCGAGCGAGTCGTTCGCTATGACCAGGTCGAAGACAAACTCCTGACGCTGCTGTTCAAAGCGACGCGACAGGTAGTAGCCTTTCGCCCCGGGGCAGCGGCTCCAGCCGATCGAGTCAGCCAGCGTCACCGTGTCGCCGTCTTCGGGATAGAGAATCGTGAAGTCACAGGGAGTGATCGTCGAGGCGTTCACCGTGTCGAACCCGGCACGGGTCACGCGTAGCCGGATAGTTTCATCCGGGCCGATCGCCGGGGCGGAGCCGGTCCAGTCGAACGCGTAGCGGTCGCGGTCGGCCCAGGGCAGGCGGAACGAATCGGCGGCACGGAAGAGCCACACATCGGCGCCGGCAAAGGTGCTGTCGAACTGCTCGTCCAGGCCGTAGGTCCGATTGACCTGCACAGATGCCGCGGTTGCGCCGACCCGGAGCTGGGCGTGGACCGCAAGCTCGGGTACGAACTGCCCGTCCGGGCCTCCGTCGCACCCGAAAAGAAGCGCCAGCACTAGCGCCAGCGCTGCTGCCCGCCCCCCGGAGTGACAGCACATCTGGTCCGCTATGCGTTTCATCTAGAACCTCACCTTCACGCCGATCGTGGGCAGTATCGGCAGGTTCCCGATCTGGTCCCGCTGCGGCAGCCCCTGTTCGTTGACTTCCCAGAAGTAAAGCAACGGGTTCGTGGCGTTGTAGGCGTTGATGACGTCGACGAAGGCGGTTATCTCGCCCCAGCGTTTGGTCCAGCTCCGGGCGAGACCGACGTCGAGCCGGTGGTAGAGCGGGTAGCG